>JAISRM010000017.1 GCA_031273645.1 Endomicrobium sp. | reverse complement strand
TGTCAATGTGGCGTTTTCTTTTTTGCGGAACAGGAATAGTCAGTTCGCCTTTTAAATATTTTCCTGTAAGAGAAGCGGGAGTTTTCATAATTTTATCGGCATTTCCCTCGGCGACTATTTTCCCGCCGTGCACTCCGGCTCCCGGTCCCAAATCAATAATGTGGTCGGCGGCTCTCATAGTGTCTTCGTCGTGTTCGACGACGATCAGAGTGTTTCCCATATCGCGAAGTTTCGTCATCGTTTCAAGAAGTTTGGCATTGTCTCTTTGATGAAGACCGATGGAAGGTTCGTCCAAAACGTACAGAACTCCGGTAAGCCCGGACCCTATCTGCGTTGCAAGATGTATTCTTTGTCCTTCGCCGCCCGACAGAGTGGCGCTTTCTCTTTCAAGGCTGAGATAACCCAGCCCCACGCTGTTTAAAAATTTAAGGCGTTCTCTTATTTCTTTGAGAATCGTTTTGCTTATTATTTTATCTTTATCGCTAAATTTGACGCGGTTAAAAAAATCTAAAGCTTTTTCAACGGACATTTTTGTTATTTCCGATATGCAAAGCCCGTTTACGAGCACCGCGAGGGCATCTTTTTTAAGACGCTGTCCTTTGCAAAGAGGGCAGATCTTTTTTCCCATGTACTTATTATAAATTTCTTCTCTTACGAAAGCCGATTCCGTTTCGTTGTAACGGCGCTGCATATTTGTGATAACGCCTTCAAAATCGTCTTTTCCGTAGAGAAGGATTTCCTGCTGCTTTCTTGTAAGATCCCGCCAGGGCTTATCCAAAGAAATTTTATTTTTTTTGGCCGCGGCGCTTAAAAGTTCCCAGTAATATCCGCCCCATGAATTTTTCCATCTGTTAGTTCTTGTTGTTATCGGTTCTGCCCACGCTATTATCGCTCCGTATTTTACGCTTCTGTTTTTATCGGGAACAACAAGATTTTCGTCAACTTCTATTTTATTTCCAAGCCCGCTGCATTCAGGACATGCTCCAAAAGGCGAGTTGAAAGAAAATAGTCTCGGCTCTATTTCCGCAAGGCTTATGCCGCAATCGACGCATGCATACTGCTCGCTAAACGTTTTTTCGCTTTCCGCTTTCTTTGCATCTGCCGACATGAGCGCGATATTTACGACGCCCTTTGATTCCTTTAAAGCGGTCTCAACCGAACCGGCAACTCTTAAACGCGACTGCGCGTTTATTTTTATCCTGTCAACAACTATTTCAATAGTGTGCTTTTTATATCTGTCCAGAGATATTTTTTCATCAAGAGAATAGACGTTTGCGTCAACGCGTACCCTCGTATAGCCGTTTTTTGAAAGTCTTGCAAACAGTTCTTCATAAGTTCCCGCGCGGCCTTTGACCAAAGGCGATAATATATGTATAAGCGTTCCCTCGGGAAGTTTCATAATTTCGTCGATTATCTGCTGCGAAGACTGCGGCTGAACCCTTTTGCCGCATTTGTGGCAATGAGGAACGCCGACTCTTGCAAACAGCAGTCTCAGATAATCGTAAATTTCCGTTACCGTGCCGACGGTGGAACGAGGATTGTGGGAAGGATTGCGCTGTTCTATTGAAATTGCCGGAGACAGCCCTTCTATAATATCGGCGTCGGGTTTTTCCATAAGTTCAAGAAACTGCCTTGCATAAGCCGAAAGAGACTCAACGTAACGTCTCTGTCCTTCGGCATATATCGTGTCAAAAGCAAGAGAAGATTTTCCCGAACCCGAAAGCCCCGTAACGACTACAAGTTTATTGCGCGGAATATCTAAATCAATATTTTTTAAATTGTGCTGGCGCGCGCCTCTTATTTTTATAATGTCCATTTTTCCATTCCTTACAAAACAATTTTCTTATAAAACTTTTAAACAAACAGCCGAAAACAGCGTTCATTTAATATCAATTTCTTTTTAAAAAACATTATAGCAATTTATCAAATAAAAACAGCGGACATTGGAGGCGAAAAAACGCAAGCTGTCTTTTCATAAAACAGACGAAAAACGGGAATAGCCACTGTCATCAACCCACATAAAAACAGACACTGTCTGTCGTCTTCAAATGTCTTTCAGTTTGCCAATTCCCGCAAAAGCTGGACTCCATTCCCTCAGTGTTGTCATTCCCGTGAAAACGGGACAGGCACAAACAAAACAGACATTGAAAAACGATTGACAAAACAGACACAATCTGTGTTCCATAAAACAGGCGAAGCCTGTGTTTTGTCATTCCCGCGTTTTTAATATTTGTTCTTCCTTAGCAGCCTGCACTCGAGTATTTTTATCGGGTGGGAATCCATGTTTGCTAAAAAATTTTGTCAGACGAAGTCTGTGTTCTGTAAAATAGGCGAAGCCTGTTAACTATTAAGCGCCGGCGCTGAGGCGCTGCGCGAGGTTTTTTATGCCTTTCAAATCCATTTTTCCGGTTCCTAAAACCGGGAATTCCTCAACCTTGTAAAAATTATCTTTTTTAGGAATCCAGAGTTTTGGCAGATTTTTTTCATACATTACGCGCAGTATAGCGTCTATATTTTTTTCGCCTTTATATAAAACTATAAGTCTTTCTCCTCTCTTTTCATCTTCAATAGAAGTGACTACCGCAAAATGATCGTCTGCCTGCGCGGCGTTGTGGATTTCTTCTTCAACCCTGATTTGCGGGACCATTTCTCCGCCTATTTTGCTAAAGCGGTTAATTCTGTCGGTAATGGCTATAAAACCGTCTTCGTCTATTGTAGATATATCCCCCGTAACATACCAGCCGTCTTTTATGACTTCGGCCGTTTTTTGCGGATCATTTAAATATCCTTTCATTATGTTGGGGCCTTTTACCAAAAGCATTCCTTCCTGCCCGAAAGGCAAAAGTTCGTAAGTTTCCCTGTTTACTATTTTTGCTGCAACGCCCGGCAAAGGATGTCCTACCGTGCCAAGCTTGTTGCCAAACTGCATTTTTTTGGTTTTAGGATCTATGTAAGAAGATATGCCAAGCGACACCACCGGAGAAGCTTCAGTGGCTCCATAGCCTTCAAAAACTGATTTTTGGAATTTTTCGTAAAAAGCGTTTGAAATATTTTTTTTAAGCTTTTCGGCGCCGGATATAACTATTCTTAAACTTTCAAACTGTTCTTTCGTGCATTTTTTTACATAAGAATTTACAAAAGTCGGCGTGGCAAAAATTATCGTGCATTTGAATTTTTTAACAAGCTCGCCGATTTTCTGCGATTCCAGAGGACTTGAGTGAAAAGCCGCGCCTATTCCGTAATAAGCGCAAAGCCAGAAAGTCGCCGTGTATCCAAACGCATGAAAAAGAGGAAGAATGCCGGCGATTATATCGTTTTTATGCGCGCCTGTGATTTTGTAAATCCCCTCGATATTTGAAACTATATTTTGATGCGTAAGCATTATTCCTTTGGGAATGCCGGTAGTGCCGCTTGAAAAAATAATTGCCGCAACGTCGTTTATGTCGCTTACGCCGCCTTTTACATATTTTTTAATTATCAGCCCAATCGGCAAAAAAAGAAGCGCGCAGGCATTTTTTATTTTTTCAAATTTGCTAACGCCCGCCGCTATGTCTTCGGCATAGATTTTCATATCGTCAAAATGATGCATGCCGACTTTATCGCAAAAAACGCGCGAAGTAATGATCTGTTTCATTTCGCACTGGCTTATGCAGGACTGCAAAATATCTTTCGTGTAAGTGTAGTTGAGGTTGACGGGTATTTTTCCGGCCGATAAAACCGCGATGTTTGCAACGGCGCAAGCCGCCGAAGTAGGCAGAAAAATTCCTACTTTTTCGTCTTTCTGGGCATTGTCTTTTAGCCTTTGGGCTATGCTTGCCGCAAAACTAAAAGCCTGCATATAGTTAAGACTCTTCCCAAGTTCGCCAAAACAAAATTTAAAAGGATGTTTTTTTGCCTCGCGTATAAACCCGATGTGAAGTTTTTTCTGTTTGTCGCCTCTAAGCTTAAAAGCTTCCGCGCCAAGTTCCTGAACCGCAAGGCGCACCTCAAAAGGCAGCGAAGACGAAGGAAGCGGTTTTCCTATGCTTACGGTTACGGGATAGGGAACGTGTTCGGGAATTCTCCATTTTAGTTTTCTATCGACAAAAGAAAAAGTCGAGCCCCAGATCCTGTCTAAATGAAGAGGTATTATGGGGACGTCTAAATTTTTTATCACAAATTCGTATCCTCTTTTAAAAGGAAGCATCAATCCCGTTCTTGTAAGTTCGCCTTCTGCAAAAATGCAGACAAGCCCGCCGTTTTGTATCGTGCGGCGCGCGTCTTTTAGAGCATTGCCTATCGCTTTGGGGTTGCCGTCGGGATCTATGGGTATGCTGTTTGAAGAATTTAAAAAAGGCTTCAAAAAAGGATGTTCGCTGAAATCTTTATTTACAAAAAATTTTACCGGACGCTTGATAGCCGAAAATATAAGAACGACGTCGATGTAAGAAACGGAATTTGAAACTATAAGCCCTCCGCCTTTTTCGGGCAGATTTTCGCAGCCGACAGCTCTTATTTTGTAGAAAGTATGATTTAAAAGCCATATAAAACCGTGCATTGTAAGAACCGGATTATTTATTGCAAAAAGCAAAAGAAAAATCGTAATGCAAATAAGCGCTAAAGTCAGCGTCCAGCCGAAAGCCGGCGGTATAAAACTGAGTATTGTAACCGTTATAAGCAAAGCGAAAAAAACCGCGCTGAGAAGCAGGGCTTTTGGAAAAACAAGAGCAATAATAAGTCTTTTAAGTTTTTTCATTATAATGTTTCCTTAATGTTCTTATCCTTTTATAAATTTTGAAAATTAACCTCCGCGCAGCAAACTGCGCGCTGTCATCAGACGGCCGGCTTTTGCCGGATTGACGACGAGACGCCTTGCGTCTGCATTGCGTAAGCGCGCTGCAAGCGCCGCGCCCTTTAGCGCGCGGCTGCAAATTCGGAAGCGATCTGCCTGATTTTTTTAAAGTCGGTTTTACCATTGCTTAAGACGGGAAAATCTTCAACCCGATAAAAATTTTCTCTTTTGGGTATCCAGAGATTAGGAAACTCCCTTTCTTTAAGCTTATCTATTATGTTTAAAATATTTGCATCGCCTTTATATAAAACGATCAGCTTTTCGCCTTTTTTATCGTCTAACGCAGACGTTACTATGGCAAATCTTTCTTCTACCCCGACGGCTTCGTGCATTTCCTCTTCAACTCTTATATGCGGGACCATTTCTCCGGCTATTTTGCTAAAGCGCGAAAGTCTGTCGGTAATGGCTATAAAACCGTCTTCGTCTATGATCGCTATATCGCCGGTGATATACCAGCCGTCTTTTATAACTTCGGCCGTTTTTTGCGGATCATTTAAATACCCTTTCATTACATTGGGTCCTTTTATAAGAAGCATGCCCTCCTGCCCGAAAGGCATAAGTTCGAATGTTTCAGGGTTGACGATTTTTGCGGCGATCCCCGGCATGGGATGTCCTACCGTGCCGAATTTATTTCCCACCTGCATTTTTTTCGTTTTAGGATCAATATAGCACGGCAAACCAAAAGAAACTATCGGAGAAAGTTCGGTGGCGCCGTATCCCTCGTAAATCGGTTTTTGAAATTTCTCGTGGAAAGCCCTTGAAACGTGATGTTTAAGTTTTTCGGCGCCGGCGATAATCAGCCTTAAGCTTGCAAACTGTTTAACGCTGCATTTTCTCGTGTATGAATTTAAGAAAGTGGGCGTTGAAACTAAAAGAGTGCACTTATATTTTTCAACAAGTTCTCCTATTGTCTGGGCGTCCATAGGGTTTGTGTGAAGAGCGGCGCCTATTCCGTAATAAGCGCAAAGCCATACGGTCAACGTATATCCGAAAGAGTGAAACAGAGGCAAAATGCCGGCAAGAACGTCGCTGCTTTTTAAATTGATAAGAGCGACTGCAGATTCTATGTCGGAAGCTATGTTCTGATGAGTAAGCATTATCCCTTTCGGTTCTCCCGTAGTACCGCTTGAAAACACAACAGTTGCCACATCGTCTATATTTGAAGTATCGCCTTTTACATACTTTTTTATAAGAAGCTTTGCCGGAAAAAATAAAGCCGCCGCAAAAATGAAAATCTTTTCGGCAGTTTTTATCTGACGGTTTATATCTTCGGCAAAATCGGCCTTATCGTCAAAACAATGAAGATCTATTTTATCTACAAAAGCCTTTGAAGTTATTATCTGTTTAATATCGCATTGCTTTATGCACGATTCAAGCGTTTCTTTTGAAGACGTAAAATTTAAGTTTACGGCTATTTTTCCTGCAAAAGCCGCAGCTATGTTTGCAATCACGCTGGCTATCGTTGTCGGAAGAAGTATTCCTATCATTTCCTCAGAAGAGTTTTTTTTGCCTATTCTTCTTGACATCGCCGCCGCGGCCACAAAAACTTTTATAAAACTTAAACTTTTTTCCAAATCGCCGAAAGCAAATCTGAAAGGATGCCTGCGCATTTCGTATATAAAGCCTATGTGAAGTTTTTTCTGGCCGGCGCCTCTTAACTTAAAAGCTTGCGCCGAAAGTTCCTGAACGCCAAGACGCACCTGAAAAGCCTGCGAAGAAGAAGGCATTTGCCCGCCTATGCTTACGGTTACCGGATAAGGCACTACTTTAGGCATTCTCCATCTCATTTTACCTTCGACAAAAGAAAAAGTTGAACCCCAGATCCTGTCTAAATGCAAAGGAATTATAGGAGCCGCCAGATCCCTTGCTATAAACTCAAACCCTCTTTTAAAAGGGAGCATATTGCCGGTTCTTGTTAAGTCCCCTTCGGCAAAAATACAGACGATCCCGCCGGCTCTGATTGCAAGCCTCGCTTCTTTTAAAGCGGCGCCTATGACTTTCGGACCGTCGGCCGGATCTATGGGAATGCTGTTTGTGTGGTCAAGAAAAGGTCTTAATAAAGGATGCTCTTTAAACTCTCTGCCGACAAAAAACTTTACCGGTCTTTTTACAGCCGCAAAAATCAAAACGTGGTCTATGTAGGAAACTGAATTTGAAACTAAAAGCGCGCCGCCGCTTTCTGGAATGTTTTCGTGTCCGACCACTTTTATTTTATATATGGTATGCGTGGTGATCCAAATGAGAAAATGAATTATCAATACCGGTTTTTTTACGCAAATGACTGCAAAAGCAAGAAGAATTGTAAGGAGAACCCAAGTAATAGACCAGCCGAAAGCCGGATGAACAAATTCAAAAATTGATATAAGCGCCGATAAAATGATGATTGCGGCTATAATAGCCATAGTTTTTGGAAAGATAAGCGCGGCAAGCATACTCTTCTTTTCTTTTGATCTGTTCATGTTTTCCAAAGCCTCTTTGCCTTGAATTTTTATAAATATTGTTGTTCATTATACCATAAATCAAACTTCATTTTCATTTTGGCAGACGCGCTTTAAAACAAAAAAACCTATTTATTAATCCGCATATCAAGCGTTTTAACATACTTAACTAAATAGTCATTATCTGCGCTGCGTCTATTTCTTTTGTCGGACGATATAAAAGGCTGTTAGCGCAAAATCAAAATGATACTAATGCAAAGTCAAAATGATACTTATGAAAAGGATAGGTTCCCTTGCAAAAAGTAAGGATTTTTTGCAAGGGGCGTATTTTTGTTTATTAGAAATGAATGCCTTTTAGCAAAGAATTTTTGGCAACCTGAACATCTAAAAGAATGTTTTTTCTCCAAAAGCGAAGTTGGCTTAAATCATTGTTTAATTTGTAAAGTCTTATTTCAATATCGTCATATGGATCAACCCCGTTAACTTTCAAATTCAATGTTTTCAAAGATATTATTCTGTACCCGTCGGTGCGTCTGTTAAATCGCAAAGAAAAAATATCTTTTTTAGAAATAAAAGGTTTTGGGATATAGAAATTTCTAAACAAATTGCTGCCGTCTTGTTTTGCTCTTTGAAATCTGAAAAAAGGGACTTGTCCGGTTGCGCTGTGAACGCGCTTGTAGTTGTATAATTTTACTTCTTCGTTTAATATTTGTTGAGCATCTTTGATAGAGGATATTTTGTCGCTGATTCAGGGTCTTGAACCCATTGATTGTAAATTCGACTCATACTTTAATCATCCTTTTACCCCAGATTAAAGTATTTTACACAGTCCGATTTTAATTTTGGATTGACATAGAAGAAGCTTTTGGTGGGCTTATTAGAGAAGATAAATTAAAATGTAAAGATATTATTAATATTATTGTTTTTAAATCAGAAGAAGATCCCGAATATAAGGATGAAATTCTCTCTTATATGCAAGAGGCTGATGAAAATGCAAATAATAGTTAATCTATTTGTTGGTGTTATTTGTTTTATATTGGGGAGACTATCAGTAAATTTTCCCGGAATAAGTTATTTCTCTTTGGATAAGAGTGTTAATATAGTAGAATTAATATCAATTCTTTTTACGGGAATAATTGCTATATTTATTACATTGAAGTTAGAACGCTATGTTACAAATAAAAGAGTAGAAAAAGAACTATATATTGCAAAAATATCCGAAATAGAAAAATTATTAGATGATGTAGATGATTTACTAAAAGAGAAAAATCCGAGTTATAGAAAAATAAGTTCAATCAATGCTTTTTTGAGAATTAAAAAACAGAGCATCTTTAATAATATTCAAAATTTTAAACCAATAAAAAAAATATACAGAGAATACGATACTTATCTTGCTGACCATATAAAAATACTAAAGCCTTTATTGACAGCAACATCAAAAGATTCTGGACTTATTGTCAACAAAGATAAGTGTGAATACAATAATGAAAGAATTATTGAAATACAAAAAGAACTTACAAGTATAAAAGAAAAATTATTTGAGTTTAAAGTAAAGATAAATTCAATTTAAGGGATAATCAAATATTTATAGCGGGTATTAAAGTGAAAAAACTACAAACAAGTAAGAAGACATCAAATAAACAATTATATTTTGATATAAAAGCTCTTATAGAGCAAAGCAGACAACAAGCTGCTGTTGCTGTAAACGCGGCAATCTCCATGCTTTATTGGAGTATTGGGAAAAGAATAAACGAAGAGATTTTGAAACATAATAGAGCTGAATATGGCAGACAAGTTATAATGTCATTAAGCGATAGGTTGATAAATGAATATGGTAGAGGGTGGGACGATAAAACAATCAGGCATTGTATAAAATTTGCTGAAGTTTTTCCGAAGACTCAAATTGTCTCTACAGTGTGGAGACAATTGTCTTGGTCTCATATAAAAGCACTGCTTTACATTGATGAACCGTTAAAAAGAGAGTTTTATATTCAGATGGCAATCAATGAAAAGTGGAGCGTCAGAACTTTAAGAGAACGTATAAACTCAATGCTTTATGAACGCACTGCAATAAGCAAAAAACCGGAAGTAACAATCGAGCAAGATTTGAAAGCCTTAAAGACAGAAGCAAAAATGAGTCCTGATTTAGTATTCAGAGATCCTTATTTTCTTGGTTTTTTAGGTTTGTCTGATAAACATTCAGAAAAAGATTTGGAAACAGCAATAATAGTTGAATTGCAGAACTTTATTACTGAATTGGGTTCAGATTTTGCATTTGTTGCAAGACAAAAGCGTATAACAATTGACGATACTGATTACTACATAGATTTGCTTTTTTATCATCGTAAGCTTAGATGTCTTGTTGCTGTTGATTTGAAAATAGGTAAGTTTAAAGCAGCTTACAAAGGGCAAATGGAGCTTTATTTACGGTATTTGCAAAAATATGAGCAAAGAGACGGGGAAAACTCTCCTATAGGATTGATATTATGCGCAGGTAAAAATAAGGAACATATAGAATTAATGCAATTAGATAAAAGCAATATCAAGGTTGCGCAATATTTGATAAGTTTGCCAAATAAAAAACTTCTTGAAGCAAAATTACACAAAGCCATAGAAATAGCGCAATCCAGAATAAGCTCTAAAGATTAGTCAGACAGTCTCAAATTAACTCTCTTGTTGATCTTGATGAATTGAATCAGTTATCATCTGCCAACTGTTAGGACATAATGCGGCCGAAGCATGCGGCCGGCTGTTTGACTAATGGTTTATAAAATAGTAATATTAAAAAATATTAAAATTAAGAAAAAGATTTCGTCTGCAGATCATTAGCTTATAAAACGTTAAGGAGACAGTTTCATGAAAAAAGTATTGTTTGTAGCCGTTTTAGCGCTTGCGGGACTTGCGGCTTGTAAAGATAACGGCGCGGTGGTCGCAAAAGTCGGCAGCGCTTCTATTACAGAAGATACGTTAAACCGCAAACTTGCCTTAACGCCTCCCGCTTATCAAAATTATGTCGCTACGCCTTTAGGAAAAAAACAGTTTATTGACGCCATAGTAAGAGAAGCAATAATGGTTGAATCGGCAAAACAGGCCGGTATAGCAAAAAGAGCCGAATATAGCGAAGCTTTAAGAGAGTTTGAAGAAAACCAGAAAAGACAGCTTGAAGATTATAAAGACGGTCTTCTTATAGAAGCTTACCTCAAAGAAATTCATACCGGCATAACGGCTTCCGAGTCAGATATAGAAGCTTATTACAACGTCAATAAAGAATCTTTTGACAATCCCGTCGAATATACCGTTAAACATATACTTGTGTCCGATCAAAAAGATGCCCAAGATGCTTATGCGGAACTTGAAAACGGAGCAAAATTCGACGACGTCGCAAGAAAATATTCTCAGGATAGCGCTTCAGCCGAAAACGGCGGGCTTATAGGACCTTTCAAAAAAGGCGATCTCGTCCCTGAATTTGAAAAAGTGGCTTTAGAACTTAAAAATAACGAAATGTCGGGGATAGTTGAAACTCAGTACGGTTATCATATAATATTTAAAGTTTCCGAGAAAAGCATTCCGGCGATAACTTTTGAACAGGCCGCGCCTTTAATTAAAAGAACTATTGAAAAAGAAAAGTTTGACAAATGGTTTGAAGACAGAAAAAAGAGCTTAGGGGTAACGGTAAATTACGACTCTTTGCAGTCGCCTAAAGATGCGCCCGGCTCGGCCGCCGAAGTTGAAATTGTTGAAGAAGCAGCAGTAACCGACGAAGAAGGCGGACAAAAATAGGAATCGGAAGTTGAGCAGCAAAAATAAACTCTATGGAGAGGTGTTTCAATGTCAAAAAGATCATTAGTTGTGCTTATTATGACTGCAGTTATGGCGGCAAGCGTTTTTGCGGCATCAGAGGTCGGAGAGAAAACGTTGGCGGTTGTCAACGGCGAACCGATATTTACTTCAGATTTTAACAATATTCTTTTGCCGGTTTTGGAACAGTACAGGCAAAGCGTTCCTCAGGCGGAGCAAAACGAAGCCAGAGTAAACGAAATAAAAGACGCGGTTCTCAATCAGAAAATAGAAGAAGTTCTTTTAAAGCAGGAAGTGAAAAAACAAAAAATTAAAGTTTCAAAAAAAGAAATTCAGGAAGGCGTCGATCAGGTAAAAAAGAGATTTCCCAGCGAAGCAGATTTTAACGCCGAACTTAAAAAAGAAAATATATCGGCTGCGGAATTTGAAAAAAGGCTTGCCGACCAGCTTACCACTATGAAGCTTGTAAGACAGTCTGTTGAATCAAAATTAAAAGTTCCGATGATTGAGCAGGTGCAAAGTTTTTACGATAAAGTTTTAATAAAAATGAAAGGCGGAGAAACCGGACTTTCGCCGGAAGAAGATGTTCTTGCCGCAAATGTGGCAAATTATCTTAAAAGAGCTTCGGGCGAGCAGGTAAGGCTCAGGCAGATCTACATCAACTGCCCTAAAGGCGCTTCTTCAGAAGAAAAGAAAGCGGCTTTGGCAAGAGTTGAAAACGTAAAGAAAGCTATTAAAAGCGGAGAAGCTTTTGCCGACGTAGCTACGAAATATTCCGAAGATTCCGTTTCAAAAACGCGCGGCGGCGATTTGGGAATAGTAGTAAAAGGCGATTTGCTTCCCGAAATAGATAAAAAAGTGTTTTCCATGACCGTAGGCGACTATACAAAAGAACCCGTGCAAACCGATACCGGCTATCATTTCCTCAGAGTTGAAGAAAAAAGAGCCAATAAAGACGTTTCGTTTGACGAGGTAAAGAATGAAATCGGCGAACTTTTGTATCAAAGTCAGGCAAGACAAGCTTATGCGGATTGGATTAACGGCTTGAAATCTAAAGCTAACATAACGACAAACAAAATTTGGTAAAAATAAAAATGTCAGACAAACCCCGTATAGCGATTGCTTTAGGAGATCCTGCGGGAATAGGCGCTGAAATAACATACGGGGCTGTAAACTCTTTACGCGTTAAAAGGGTTTGCAGCCCCGTAATTTTTGGCGATATTCGTTTTAAGCCTGTTTTTAAAAACAGCCGCGTTGAATTTATCGAGACTTCAAATTTTGGTAAAATCCCGATAGGCAAACCTTCGCTTAAAGCCGGACTTGTTGCCGTTAACGCTTTAAAAGCGGCGGTAAAATTTTGTCTTGACGGCAAAGCTTTAGCGCTGGTTACCGCTCCGGTTTCAAAAGAATCTTTTAAATATGCGGCAATGAAATATCCCGGACACAGCGAATTTTTGGCCGCTCTTACCGGCAGCAAAAAAATAGCCATGATGATGTCATGCGGGAAAATAAATTCCGTTATGGTTACAAGGCATATTCCTTTAGCGGAAGTTTCAAAATCTCTTACAACAAAAGATATAGTAAATACCGTAAAGCTTTGCGTAAAATTTTTAAATAAAAAAGGTAAAGTCAAGGTGGCGGTTTGCGCGCTCAACCCTCATGCAAGCGACAATTTGATACTTGGCGGCGAAGAAAAAAATATAATCGCTCCGGCTTGCAAAATTTTAAAGAAATCCGGCATAGACGTTTCCGGTCCGCTTCCGGCCGATTCGGCATGGCTTAAAACAAAAAACGGGCTGTACGATTTGATATGCTGTATGTATCACGATCAGGTTATGATTCCTTTAAAATGTATCGACGCTTCAAAAATAGTAAACGTAACGGCCGGTCTTCCGTTTGTAAGAACTTCTCCCGGACACGGGACCGCTTTTGATATTGCCGGCAAAAACAAAGCTGATTGCGCCCCTATGACAGAAGCCGTTCTTTATGCGCTAAAACAGACTTTGTCTGTAGTAAGGTTTTAAAGTTTGTCATTCCCGCGAAAGCGGGACAGACTTTGTCTGCTTTTATGATGACACAACAAGCGCAGCTTGTCATTCCCGTGTTTTTAATATTCGTTCTTCCTAAGCAGCCTGCACCCGAATGTTTTTATCGGGTGGGAATACACGTTTGCTAAAAAATTCTTTTCACAACCTTCGGTTGTTTTATAAAAACAGACGAAGTCTGCAGACGCAGTCCGTATTCCATAAAACAGGCGAAGCCTGTTCCCGCTTTCGCGGATGACAAATAAGCGCGGGAATTGACAAAGAAGCGCAGGAACAGACACAAACAAGCAGACGAAGTCTGCAGACGCAGTCTGGGACAAAAAAATGGAAATCGTTGATTTTTCCGCGTTTTATTTAGAAGATATTATTGAAATTGAAAAAAAATCTTTTCCGCGCCCGTGGACGCAGGATATGTTTTTACATTCAGCCGCAAACGAAGTGATATATTTTAAAACGGCTGTTAAAAACGCTAAGGCCATAGGATACTGTATTTTTTGGGTAGTCGGGGGAGAAACCGAAATTCTCAATATCGCCGTCGATCCGGACTTGAGAGGAAAATCTTACGGCCGCCAAATGCTTGAATGCGTTTATGAGATCTCAAAAAATAACGGGTCTAAATCTATTTTTCTTGAAGTAAGGCAAAGCAATGCCGCAGCTCTTAGTTTATACGGTTCTTTCGGTTTTGAAAGCATAGGCGTAAGAAAAAAATATTATATAGATGAAGACGCAATAGTAATGAGAAAGGGCATATAATGAATAAAAAAATTTTATCCGCCGTTTTATCGCATATTTTGATTTTTGTTCCGGCCTTAGCTCAGGCTTCAAATTATAACGCTTATAAAGCTTATATCAAAGGCGTGCTTGAACTTAAAGCCGGCCTTTTTGAAGACGCCAAAAAAGATTATGAAAAAGCCGCGTCTATGGATTTAAACGCGCTTACCGTATATAAAGATCTCGTTTATTTGTATTGGCGGCTGGGCAATAAGGAACAAGCTTTTCAAACCGCGGCTAAAATTGACGAACTCGACGGACAAAACCCCAATACTTCAATATTTCTTGCGACTTTTTATCTTGTGGCTAACGATTCCGCCGCGGCAAAAAAATATTGGGAAAAAACTCTTGAGCTTGATGCCGACAATGAAACGGCTACGGTTTATCTTGCGGCTTATTATTATTCCGACAATAAACTTAACGAGTCCGCGCTGTATTGGAATAAATTTTTACAGCAGCAGCCAGATTCGTCGTCGGGATATTTTCAGCTCGGAATGGTTCAGGAAAAACTTTCCATGTTTGACGAAGCGTTAAAATCTTACGATAAAGTTATTGAACTGAAGCCCGAAGCCAGAGAAGCTTACATCGCTAAGGCAAGAATTTATGAAAGCATGAAACGCTTTGATTTGGCGGTTAAAGAATATGAAGAGTACGCGTCGGTTTTTCCCGACAACTTTTACGTTTTGATGTATTTGGGCAAATGTTACTATGAAAACAAAGAATATGCAAAGGCAAAAGACGCTTTTTTGAGAGCTAAAAAAGGCGTTCCTCAAGACTTGACGGTTATATATTGGCTTGGCGTATCGTATGAAAAACTCGGAGATATAAACAGAGCCGCCGAAGAATTTGAAGAGCTTGTTTTAAAAGAGCCGAGCGTTTCGGTTACCGCAAGGCTGGGATATTATTATTCTCTGTTAAAAGAATTTAAGAAGTCCGAAAAAATTCTTTTAAAAGCTTTAGAAACCGAACCGGCAAATTATGAAATTTTGTATTTAATAGCTTTAAATTACATGGATTGGAAAAAGTATTCTAAAGCCGTCGAGTATCTAAATAAAATGACCGAAATTTCTCCGGATTTTGCCGACGCATATTTTTTCAAAGCTTCCGCATATGATAAAAACGGAGATTTTGAAAACGCCGAAAAAGCGCTTTTGCGCGCTTTGGAAATCAATCCCGAACACGCCAGAGCGCTTAATTATCTCGGATATTCTTACGCCGACAGGAATATAAAGCTTGCCGAAGCGGAAGATCTTTTAACTAAAGCCGTAAATCTTGATCCCGGCAACGGAGCCTATATAGATTCTCTCGGCTGGCTTTATTTCAGACAAGGCAAATTCGATCTTGCCGAAAGAACTCTTCTTGCGTCTGCAAATATGACGGGCGATCCGCTGATGTATGATCATCTCGGCGACGCTTACGTGGAGCTTGGCAGAGTGTCGGAAGCGTGGACGGCTTATTGTTTGTCTTATGATATTAAAAACGACAAAAACGTAAAGAAAAAGCTCGATATGGCGCAAAAACAGATCCCCGAGCAGGAATTGTATGACAAGATGCTTTTAAGAAGCGAAAGCAATTATAGAAAAATGCCGTCGGCAAAATCGGGATATAAAGCAAAAATCTCGTCGGGTTTGTTTAGCGCAAACGCATACGTTCCTTTTGTTTACGATAAACAGGAAGGCGTAATTCTTGAACTTCCGGCAAAGTTTTCTATCGGCAAATCTTTTGTTCGCATAAAAGACGGAAAAACGTATTTTGAACCTAAAGCTTTAGCTCAAAACGTTCCGCAGGAGTTAAATGAAATCTTAGATTTTGCCGCATGGGTCTTAAGCCCTGATTTTTATTCTTCGTTTTCGGGAATTTATGCGCAGGCTGAAGGCGGCAGCATTGTTTATTTGGCTGCAGACGGATCAAAACTTGTTTTAAATTCCGATACGGCTCTTATAGAAGAAATAAGCAGAGGCTCAATAACCGCGCGGATAAAAAAGTACGGCGAATTTTTTGTTTTTAAAATGCCTTCAAAAATAAAATTGAAATCAAAAGAACCTAAATTTAAGGTCAATTTTACCGCCGGTAAATTTACGCTTTTTCAACAAAAAAGCGAACGGAAAAACGAAAATGCGGATAACTCTGAAAGCTCCGGCAAAAATTAATCTTTTTCTTGAAATTGCCGGTAAAAGAGACGACGGTTATCATGACCTTGAGTCGATAATGCAAACCGTAAGTTTGTACGACGAGCTGACCTTTGAACCCGCCGGAGAAATATCTTTATCGCTTTGTGTCGGCAGACATTCTAAATGCGCCGCAAATTCCCCGCAGTCCTTAGACGTGCCTTTAGACGACAGAAATATAATAATAAAAGCCGCAAAAGCGATGCGGGAAAAATATAATATAAAATCCGGCGTAAAAATAACGCTGCAAAAAAATATTCCCGCAGGAGCCGGTTTAGGCGGAGGCTCTTCCGATGCCGCAGCGACGTTAAAAGCGTTAAACGAGCTTTGGCAAATTAACGCGCCAAAAAGCGAGCTTGAAAAAATCGCTTCAAAACTCGGGGCAGACGTTGCGTTTTTCTTGACCGGCGGCGCCGCGCTATGCGAAGGTATCGGCGATATAATAACTCCTCTTGGCGTCGGCGCATTCGCGCCTCTTATGGTTTCTTCAAAGGCAGTCCAAGACGCAAATGCATCTAATACATCAGGACAATCCGGAGCTTGCGCGCCTCTAAATACAAAAAAAGGCGCATTCGCGCCCGCCGCGCCTGACGTTAAGTTAGTTCTTGTAAATCCCAATTTCGGCGTTTCTACGCCGTCCGTGTATAAAAAGGTTAAGCTGCCATTTACAAAGCGGCATAAAATTGATAAAATCAAAAACCTGATTTTAGATGGTTTTTTTGATAAAAAATCTGCGCAGGAAACGATGTTTAATCGTCTTGAAGATTATGTTTTAGACGATTACAAAGAGATAGCCGAAATAAAGTCGGCGTTAAAGAGTCTAAACTGCGCAAGCTTAATGTCAGGATCCGGCGCGACGGTTTTCGGCATTTATGAACCGCAGGACAAAGAAAAAATTGAAGCAGAACTTAAAAAACATATTTGGTCTTTCTGGTTTGCGCAAACAATATAAATAAAAATTAAGAACAAAAAACAAATACGCCGCTTCACTGCTCCAAAAAAAATCATTTTCTGCTCTTAATGTATTGTTGACATATACCACCCGCAGCAAGTTGCGGGCAACAACTTAATAGTCTGGCAACAAACCAGACGCAGTCTGTGTCCCATAAAACAGACGAAGTCTGAGCAGTTAACCGCTGACAGTCAGCGCTGTTGCCGCGCAACAGTAATCTGCGCGCAGGTTCATTAATTCCGGGATTGTGTAAAGGTAGCACAAGGGATTTTGGATCCCTTTGTCTAGGTTCGAATCCTAGTCCCGGAGTTTACTTGTACAAAACGCCCTTTGGATAGCGCATCAAATGGCGTTTTTTTTTATTAGACCTTTTTCCAACTCAGAGTTCAAAATTGTAGATAGCAGCTATTAAGTTAAATCTTAATCCGAAACGTTTTCTTCTGTTTCTAAATCGGGCAGCACAT
>JAISRM010000275.1 GCA_031273645.1 Endomicrobium sp. | reverse complement strand
CGTCAAATTCCATTGAATTATACAAAGCTCCGTCAACGCCTATTAAACCGATTATATACAAAATAATATCTTTTCCGCTCACCCATTTGTTAAGTTTGCCTTTCAAAACAAATTTTATCGAGCTTGGAACTTTAAACCATACTTTGCCTGTCGCCATGGCGGCTGCTGCGTCGGTAGAGCCTACGCCGGTTGAAAAAGCTCCCAATGCTCCGTAGGTGCAGGTGTGAGAATCTGCTCCTATAATTACGTCTCCCGGAAGCGCTATTCCTTTTTCGGGAAGCAAAGCGTGTTCAACTCCTACGTTTCCGCCTTCGTAATAATGTTTAATTTTTTGTTTTTTTGCAAATTCTCTTACGAATTTCACATGCTCGGCGCTCAAAATATCTTTATTTGGCGTAAAATGATCCATTACAAGAGCTATTTTGTTTTTATCAAAAACTTTTTTTACTCCGGCTTTTGCAAATTCTTTTATAGCTAAAGGCGCCGTAACGTCGTTTGCAAGCGCGATGTCTATTTTAGGTTCTATAAATTCTCCGGGTTCCACGTATTTTTTTCCTGAATGAGCCGCAAGTATTTTTTCGGTAATCGTACTTCCCATAATAAGTTCCCTCTTTTTTTGCCTTTATTGAAATTATCGGGCATTTATATTTTTTTATAGCGCGAAATTATTGATTTTGATGTTTTTCTCCGGATCTTCTTAATCCTTTCCAGTATCTTGTCGCATAAATTATCAGACCGGAAAGTATGTAGAGCGAAAACAATATAAAAAACGTATTTTGCGGAAAAGTAATAAGCAAAATTAAAACGAACAATATAAGTATAAAAACCCCGAAAGCTTTCGGTTTTGAAAATTTGAATTTTTTAAACGAAGTATAAGGCACGTTTGAAACCATAAGAAGCGAAAGCGCCACCATAACTATAGGCATGGATTTAAAAAATACAGGCATGCTTTTCATTAAAATAGGTATGGTTTTAAAAGTAAGCTCATGACCCGGGTCTGCGGCAAAAAGCTCGTAACTTAATACAAAAGAAATCAACAGTCCTGCGGAAGCCGGGGTAGGCAGCCCCATAAAAGACGAGTGAACTACGCCTTCTTCGGCCATAACGTTAAATTTTGCAAGCCTTAAAGCGCTGCATAAAGCAAACAAAATAGCTATGGCTATGCCGGTTCTTCCCATGCTGTTTAATACAAGCTGATACATCATTATTGAAGGAGCAATTCCGAAAGATATAAAATCGCTTAAAGAATCAATCTGTACGCCGAATGCGCTTGTAGTTTTTGTCATTCTGGCTACTCTTCCGTCAAGCATATCAAAAGCTATTGACAAAATAAGAAGCCATGCGGCTCTCGAAAAATTTCCGTCTATTGAAGCAAGTATCGACAAAAATCCGCATGCCATATTGCCGCATGTAAACAAACTTGGCAATATATAAATTCCTCTTTTTAACTTTTCGTTCATTTGATTTGTCCGCCTTGCCTTTGCCGCGCAAATCCGGCGATATTTTTATTTGATTACCGTTGCAAAAACGGTAACGCCCGAAATTACTTTGTCGCCTTTTTTTACTTTAATATCAACGTTTTTTGGCATATGCAGATCAACTTGCGAGCTAAACTTTATTACGCCTATTTTATCTCCGGTTTTTAGTTCGTCTCCGGGCTTTACCCATGAAACGCATCTTCTTGCAAGAATTCCGGCAATCTGTTTTACTATATAAGTTCCGTTTTCATTTTCTATAATTATGTGGTTTTGTTCGTTTACTATATGCGCCTGAGGCTCCATCGCTTTTAAAAATTTGCCGGGTTTATATTCTACTTTCGTAACTTTTCCGCTTACAGGCGCGCGCTGCAAATGCACGTCTAAAACCGATAAAAATACGCGTATAACTTTTTCCGTTTCGTTTTCGCTTACTTCTAAAACAGCGCCGTTGCACGGAGAAAGTATAAGACCTTCGCCTTGTGTTACGGAAATAGCCGGATCTCTGAAAAAATATACGCAAAAAAGCGATGCAAGAATGCATATAATTGCAACAATTAAAGAAAATCTTCCCCACCCTAACAAAATTAATAATAATCCTAAAGCAAGAGGAATCAAAATAAACGGATAACCTTCTTTTACTATTGACATAATAGACGTTTCCTTCTCTGTCATTCTGAAAAAATTCAGAAAACGTTCCCAACAAAAAAAACGAATGCCGGAAAATGTCCGGCATGACAAAAATTTTATTAATCTGCGGTTATTTTATCAAAAACTCGTTATAATTTCAAATAGCCGCAACGTAACAGCCCCCGACGGACGTCAATGTCAATTGTTTTTCCTGTTTTTCGGTATCATTTTTAAATGATTTGACAGGATGACGCGCATTAACAGCTTTTTAGAAAATTTTCTTCCGCAAGATAAGAACTTCTTACATAGCGGCCGCATATTACGTTTGCAATTCCGGTATTTTTTGCAAAATTTTCTATATTTTGAAATTCCTGCGCGCAATATTCTTTTGTAACGGGATAATGTTTTTTTGTAGGAGACAGATATTGCCCTGCGGTAAGAATATCGACATTGCATTGTTTTATATGTTTTATCGTTTGAAAGATTTCATCTTCGGTTTCGCCTAATCCGAGCATAATTCCCGTTTTTACTTTAAAACCTTTATCTTTTGCATATTTTAAAACGCGCAGGGATCTGTTATAATCGGCGCCTTTGCGTATTTTGCCGTATAAAGACGAAACGGTTTCAATATTATGCGAAAAAACGTTGGGTTTTGAATTTAAAACTATATCTATGAGTTCTTTCTTTCCGGAAAAATCAGGAGTGAGAACTTCTGTTTTTACATGCGGAAGAAGTTTTTTTATCGCGTTTACCGTATTTGCAAAGTGCTGCGCGCCTTCGTCGTCTAAATCGTCTCTTGTAACGGAAGTTATGACTGCGTAAGACAAACCGAGTTCTGAAACGGCTTGCGCTATTTTGGCGGGTTCCTGCGGGTCAACGTGCTGGGGTTCATGTTTTTCTATGGCGCAAAATTTACAGCCTCTGGTGCAGTATTTGCCGAGTATGAGAAAAGTTGCGGTGCGTTTTTTAAAACATTCGCCGATATTGGGGCATTTTGCGCTTTGACATACCGTATTTAAGCCTTTAAATGCAAAATCTTTTTTTAAAGCGGCGATATCTGCAATGGTAATTTTTTTCTTTTCAAGCATTATTGATATATGTATCTGTTTTTTAATTCGTTAAGTTTTTTCTGATCGTCGGAAGTAAAAATATCGTCGGTAAACGTTTGACCGTCCGACGTTTCTATTCCCGTTACCGTTACGTTCAACACGGCAAGATCGGGCTGATTTGCTTTTGCCCATTGCCCAAATTCGTTTAACGCAATTTTATATGAAGCTTTCTTTCCCGCTAAAAGAGGTTTGTCGGGATAGTATTCAAAATAACCTCCGGATATATTTTTCCCGGTTTTATGCGTTATTATTGCGCCGGTAAAATAAAACGACGTTATGTCGTGGTTTGAATTGTTTTGAACCGTAAGTTCTGCTACCGACATAGCGGGAGCGTCGGTAGAATACTGTTTTGAAAGTTTTGCTTTTAAGATTTTTATACCTTTAAGTTCTTTTTTTGCGTTTTCTGCAGCCGTTTTCATTTCCTCAAGTTTATCAATTTGCGAATAGGCGGCTTTGGTTTTTCTTTTTTGATAATCGTAAGAATCATAATAATCGTAGTAGTAATGTCTTCTTCCGTTGCGGTAATATTCATGGTATCTGTTCCCGTAATAATAATAGGGCTTTCCATTATAGACGCCCCAGTGATTATTTCCGGCTTTATAAGCTATTTCCGCTCTGACGGGCGTTATTACTATTTTTTGTTCTACTGCAAAAGAGAAAGTAAAAACCGCGCAGATTGTCGTTACAACTAAAAATATTTTTTTCATTAGCCCCTCTTTTCCTTTACCGGCGTTTTACTCTTGGTAATCAGAATTTTGTCCGGTTTGATATATTGTGTTTCCTGAATCTGTAGTTATGCTGTCGGCTGCAGCGACTACCGCAAAAGACTGCGGAAGCTCAATTTCTGCAGAACTCAAATCAACTCTGCAAAATCTTTTTTCATAAGGTTGCAGAGGGCTATCAAACTTATAATAAACGTTGCTTATGGTTTGCGTAAAGTCCGTTCCCCTTAATGTAAAAATAAACGCGATTTCCGATATGACATATTGAGAATTATTGTTTACGGTCAACGCTATGCCGTTGGGGTTTGATATGAATCTGGCGTTTTGTAATTTTATATCGGATAAATCAAAATCCTGCTCGGAATATGCGTCGGCTCCGCCGTCGTTTAATGTTTTTGTTACATACGCTTGGGGCTGTTGCTGCTCGACGTAAGAATAAGTAGTGTAAGTGTTATAAACTACGGGGGCAGACCACCAATAATCGTAATAAAGATAAGAATGATAATAGCGGTAATGCGGATAATAATTCCATCTTACATGACTCCTGCGACTATGATCAAAAGCGAGTGAAAACGGAAAAAACAATACTTTAAATATTGAGTTGACCGGATTTGAATGACCTCTTGCCGGCCTATAATGAGACGCAGAAACATGCGGTCTGTTAGTTTTTACATTTGCCGTATTATGATTAGGCTGCCTTGAAACAGACGGTTGTCTATCAGACGAATGTCTGGTTGACGCCGCCTGTCTGTTTGACGAATGCCTGTCAGGCGAACGCCTGTCAGACGAATGTCTGTCAGACGCTGCTTGTCTGGTTGACGAAGCTGCAGCAGGGCTGCGTCTGTCGGTTACGGTCTTATTTACTACAACGGCATTATTTGCGCGCGTTTTTACATTTGCATTCCTTGTAGAATAGCGCGTTGAAGTTCTGTCAGCGGTTTTTGCCGGCGCGTTTCTGCTTGTAGTTCTTTGTTGATTTGAAGCCGGCGCGGCGGCATTGCGGCGCGAGGAATAAGTTTCATTGCTGTTTTGCGTTTTGACTGCCGCAGAGGCGGAAGCGCTGCTGCTTCTTTGCGGCTGGGAAGAAGAAGCTGTTGAAGGAGCTGCCGTTCTTACTGAGCGGGAACTCTCGCTTGCCGACGCGGATGAAGAAGTTTGCGAAGACTTTCTGCTGTTATCTCCCGAAGAAGAAGCTGTTCTTAAAGGATTTCTGTCTGCCGAAAAAGCTGAGACTGCCGTAAATAACGCGCATATGAAAAGCAATAACATTTTTTTCATTTTTCCTCCTTTAGTCTGTGCGTATATTGGAAAAACAACGTTTGAATCATTAAAAATATTGCTTAAATCCATGCGCGCCGCAGATAAACGGCTTTGAGATTATTTGCCGCGTTTTTTATTTTTGTAAGCGTCCGCAGAATTAATGTTTAAAATGCCTCATTGACGTGGCTGTCATGGCAATTGAAAATTCGTCTGCGGCTTTAATCGAATCTTCGTCTCTTACCGAACCTCCGGGCTGCGCTATTGCCGTGATCCCCGCTTTTGCGGCCTCTGTTACAACGTCTGAAAACGGAAAGAAAGCGTCTGAAGCTAAAACTAAAGGATACTCTTTTTCATTAAGTCCGAGCGAAACGTCGTTCATTTTTTTCAAAGCTATATTTAATGAGTCAATTCTGCTCATTTGTCCCGCGCCTATGCCTACGGTTTGATTTCCTCTTACAAGAATTATGGCGTTTGACTTAACGTGTTTGCATACTTTCCATGCAAAATCTAAAGCGCTTTGTTCTTTTTGCGACGGAATCCTTTTTGTCATGGGCTTGCATTGCTCATAAAGGGCATTGTCCCGGTCTTGGGCAAGCATGCCGTAAGACATATATCTGACTTCAATTTCGTT
>JAISRM010000268.1 GCA_031273645.1 Endomicrobium sp. | reverse complement strand
CTCATAGTTTTTTCACACAATGCAAGAGTATCGCAAAAAGCCGACAGCTGTTTTATAAGATCCCTTTCTTCTTTTGTCTTAAGAAGAGAAAGATCAGCTTCATGGGTTATGCCGCTTCTGTTTTTGCTTTCTCTAAAAATAGAATTGCATCTTGCGTTTACATACTGGACGTAAAAAACAGGATTTTCGCTCGACTGTTTTTTTGCAAGTTCCAAATCAAATTCAAGCGGCGAATCGGGAGCGCGAAGAAGAAAGAAAAACCTGCAGGCGTCTTTTCCCACTTCGTCAACAACTTCTTTAAGCGTTATAAACTCGCCGCTGCGGGTTGACATGGCCGCAGGCTGTCCGTTTCTTACAAGAGAAACGAGCTGGTATAAAATAACTTTTAGCGATTCTTTAGAAAAACCCAGCATTTGAATGCAGGCATTAATTCTTGCGACATACCCGTGATGGTCGGCTCCCCACAAATTTATAAGTTTTGAAAAGCCTCTTTCAAATTTATTTTTATGATAAGCGACGTCGGAAGCAAGGTATGTATAGCGGCCGTCTGAACGTTTAAGCACTCTGTCTTTATCGTCGCCGAATTTTTCAGAAGACAGCCATAAAGCGCCGTCTTTTTCGTAAGCGTCGCCTTTTTCAAGAAGATAACGGCAGGCTTTGTCAACTTCGGTATCGCCTGCGGCGTCTTTGTCTGCCGCAATTGCGCCTTCGGAAAACCAGCTGTCAAAATTTACCCCGAAATCTTTAAGATCGCTTTCTATTCCTGAAAGAATGTCTTTTACCGCTTCTTTTTTAAAATCTGTTTCTTCTATATTTTTTCCTTCGTCAATAATCCTTTGGGCTATTTCTTTTATATAATCGCCTTGGTAATGGTCGTCGGGAAAAGGTATGTCTTCGCCTTTTAGCTGCTTATAACGTATTTTTGCCGACTCGGCTAAAACAAGCATTTGATTTCCGACGTCGTTTAAATAATATTCTTTTGTTACGCTGTATCCCAAACGATTCAGTATCCGAGAAAGAGAATCTCCTATTGCCGCTCCGCGTCCGTGTCCTATGTGCAACGGACCGGTAGGATTTGCCGACACAAATTCAACCATAACTTTTTCTTTGCCGTTTGAAGAAAGTTTTCCGTAGTCGTCTTTTTGGGAAAGAATCGCCGAAAGCTCGTCGCAGAGCGTTTCGTTTTTTACATAAAGATTGATAAATCCGGCTCCGGCAATTTCTGCTTTTTCAATGCAGTCTTGCATGTTTTTTAAAATAATATCTATAAGCTCGCCGGCTATAGTTCTCGGGTTTAATTTCAGTTTTCCGGCGGCAAGCATGGCGGCGTTTAGCGCATAATCGGCATTAATATTTTTTGGCGGAACTTCAACGCTAAAATTAATTTTTTCATCAAGACCTTTAGACTTTGCATAATCTTGAACTATAGTTTCAAGACGGCGGGTAATTTTTTGTTTGATCATTTTTTGTCCTTCTGTTTTTTAACGACCTGAATATTTGCATTTTTTGAAAACAAAATGTTTTACGACCATTTTTCATATTTAATTTTTTCAGGCTGCCATCCGTTTTTAGGCGCGCTATTGTCGGCTGATTTGCCTATTACAACGATTGAAAACGCTCTGACAGAAGAGGGCAGCAAAAAAAGTTTTTCCAGCGCTTTGCTCCTTTCGTCGTTAGAATAAACTCCGCACCATACGCTGCCGTATCCTTTTAGCGTTGCGGCAAGCAAAATGTTCTGCGTCGCGGCGGCGCAGTCTTGAGGAAGGTATCCTTCAAAAACTTTTGATTCGTCGCCTACGACTAATATCGCCAAAGGAGCCTGAAGAATCATCTGGGCGGCGCGGTGAACTTCGGCTATTTTTTTATGCGTTTCTTTGTCTCTTACGACTATAAAAGAATAACATCTCGCGTTTCTTGCCGTAGGAGCAGACATTGCCGCTCTTAATATGTAGTTTAAATCTTCCTCTTTTACGTCGTCTTGCAAATACTTTCTTACGCTTTTGCGTTCAAAAAAAACATCCATATTATTTCCCCTCCGTTTTAATTAAAAGTTCTTTAAGATATTCTTTAGCTTCTTCAAACAAAGGATCAAGCTCTATGCTTTTACGGCAATTTTCAACGGCTTGCCCGTATTTGCCCAGCGCCGCCTGAGCATAAGCTTTGCTGAAATAAATGTTTGGATTTTCGGGTTCCAATTTTAAAGCTCTGTCAAAATCCTTTAAAGCTTTTGCGGGTTTGCCAAGCATAGTGTTTGAGTTTCCTCTTGCAAGGTAGGCGGCGGCGATATAAGGATAGAGTTTGATAGCTTTACCCGCGTCTTTTACAGACCCTTCATAATCTTCCAGAGCAAACTTCAGCGAAGCGCGGTTTACGAAAACTCCTTCGTTTTTGGCATTCAATTTTATGGAAAGCCCGTAATCTTGCAAGGCGCCGGAATAATCGGATAAAGCGGCTTTAACGTTTCCTCTCATTTCGTAAAGCTTATAAGAGTCCGGATCAAATTCAATAGCCTTGTCAAGCTGCGCTTTTGAAGCCGCAAAATCGCCGGCTGCGCTTTTTTCATTTGCAATATCAACGCATTTGCGCGCTTGCTGAGAAATACCGTCAATTTCTTCATGGCAGTATCCGGCAGCGCAAAAATTTACGATTAACAATAATAAAACGACGATTATTTTCACTCTAAGACCGTCCGGATTTTAAATATTAAGTTTTTTACAAATTTTACCGCAATTCAGAATGTCTTTCGCGGCAATGACAGCCATTGCGGCAATTTTCCCGCGCTGCAAGCTATATGATACAATATTTTTATACGTTTTGCGTTGCCGATGCGCATATTTATGTTATAATATACAACTATTATGGAAAATATTCTTACTGAAAATCTTAACGAGCAGCAAAAAAAAGCCGTACTGTGCGCAGAAGGGCCTCTTATTATTTTTGCCGGAGCCGGAACCGGAAAAACAAGAGTTATAACGCACAGAATAGCGCATTTGCTTGCAAAAGGAACGCCGCCGTGGTCTATTCTTGCCGTAACTTTTACCAATAAAGCCGCGCAGGAAATGAAAAAAAGAATAAGCGATCTCGCCGCCGAAAGCGGAGCAAACGTATGGGTTTCAACTTTTCATTCTTTCTGCGCTTATTTTTTGCGCGTTGAAGCCTCAAAAATAAATCTAAATCCCGATTTTCTGATATACGATTTCGCCGATCAGCGAAACGTCGTAAAAGACTGCATCAAAGAGCTTAGCCTTGACGATAAAAAATTTAAGCCTTCTTCCGTAACCGACAGAATAAGCAGAGCAAAAGACGATTTGAAATTTCCCGACGACATGGCCTCAGACGCAGAAAAACTCGGAGATTTTTTCGCAGCGGAAATCGCAAAAATATACCGCCTTTACCAAAGAAAGCTTGAAACCGCTTCAGCTTTAGATTTTGGCGACCTTATATTGCGCGCGGTAAAATCTTTTGAACAATATCCTGAGATTTTAGACCGCTATCACGAACGATTCAAATATATTTTAGTGGACGAATATCAGGACACAAACCACGCCCAATACGTTTTAACGCAGCTTTTGGCAAAAAAATACAAAAACATTTGCGTCGTCGGAGACGCCGACCAGTCTGTTTACAGCTGGCGCGGAGCCGACATTTCAAATATTTTAAATTTTGAAACGGATTATCCTCAGGCGGTTTCAATAAAACTTGAACAAAATTACCGTTCAACGCCTAAAATATTATCGGCGGCGCGTCAGGTTATCAAAAACAATTCTTCAAGAGTAGAAAAAGATCTCTGGACGCAAAACCCCGACGACGGTTCTGTAACAGTAATAAAGGCTGTAAACGAAAACGACGAGGCCGCAAAATTGTCGATGTAATTTCCTTAAACTCGTCCGGCGGAACGTTCAATCTGTCGGATTTTGCGCTGTTTTACCGCACAAACTCCCAGTCGCGCGCTTTTGAAGACGCTTTTAGAAGGGCCGGCATGCCCTATTGCATTATAGGCACGCTGAGATTTTATGACCGCGCCGAAATCAAAGATATCATGTCCTATCTGAAACTGATACACAATCCCAACGACAATGTAAGTTTTAAAAGAATTATCAACGTTCCAAAAAGAGGAATAGGGAAAACTTCTCTTGAAACGCTTGAAAAAGAAGCTTTGGCAAGAAATTTATCCCTGTGGCAGACAATACCTTTTGCGGCTCAGCTGCAAATAGGCAAAGGAGCTCAAAACGCGCTTAATTCTTTTGCCGAATTAATAAAATCTTTTATAACTTTAAAAGAAAGCCAAAGCATAAAAACAATCGCCGAAACAGTTATCACGTCTTCAGGGTATCTCAAAGAGCTTGAAATTGAAAACTCTCCGGAATCAAAAGCTAAAATTGAAAATATACAGGAATTGATTTCTGCCATCGACGATTTTGAAAAACGTTCTCCGGATAAAACTCTTTCCGGATATTTAACGCAAATCGCTCTTGTAAGCGACATCGACGATTACGACAATTCAAAAGGAAAAGTAACATTAATGACGCTTCATCTTGCAAAAGGGCTTGAGTTTGAAAACGTCTTCATATGCGGGCTTGAAGAAGGGCTGTTTCCGATAGGCGAATCGGCTTTCAACCCTGAAGAACTTGAAGAAGAAAGACGGCTTATGTACGTCGGCATGACAAGAGCGAGAAAACATTTATATTTGTCGTGGGCAAGCGAAAGAACGGTTTACGGAAAAACAAAATGGAATATGCTGTCGCGTTTTGCCGCAGAAGCGGGATTTAAAGACGAATTTTCGCAAGGCGCGCAAAATGATTTTTCTTTTGCAAACAATAAATTTAATAAAACCAAGTGGGCGGAAATTTCTAAATCCGGCGCCGGCAAAGACAAAGCAACGTACAGATACAAAGACGAAGATTCCTACGATTATATACCAAGCGACGACGAGATAATAAAAGACGAGCCTCTTTATGTTCCGGCTTGCGACACAAGCCCTTACAAAATCGGAAATATAGTTTCGCATCCCGTTTTTGGAAGAGGAAAAATCATAGAAAAACACGGGATCGGAGACGACGTAAAACTCGTAGTTTTGTTTGACGGCGGGCAATGGAAAAAACTTCTTGCAAAAGTGGCCAATCTGACGGTTATGCATTAGCAAAATGCAGAGCATTTTTTAATGGATATTATCAACTCTTCTTCCTATTCTTTTTCAGCGTCATTTTACATGATTTGACAGGCTGCAAAGTTTCCCATAAAACGCGCAAGGCGCGCGAGTTCATCGAGCGCCTGCGGGCGCGGACTCATCTTTTGATTGTAATGCGCTTCTGTTTTTTTCTTGCTGGATTTTCTTTTTTTGAGCTTCAATTTTTTGGCGTTTTTCTATTACGGTTTTCATTTTATCGGGAGTTGCAGTAAGATACATTCCGACAAGCAAACCCATAATAACTAAAAATACCGCAGTCCACATCCAAAGTTTATGGCTTGAATGCATAATCTCCTCCTATATGAAAATAAAAATTAAAGAAATTGACGGCATAAAATAAGAAGTTTTGCGCCTTAACTCCGCCGCTTGTCAAATCATTTAAAATGCCGCTGAAAAAACAGGAAAAACAATTGACAAGACAGGCGCGATCTGTGTTCATAAAACGACTGTTTGCGTTTGTCATTGCCGCTTTTGCGGAAATTGATGTTAGCGCAAAATCAAGAACGACGAACTGTTTTAATATTATAACTATTTTTATAGAATATACAAATGAACTTTAACGCTTTTTTCGGGATTTCAAAAGAACAAATAAAAAAAACATGCATACTATGCCAAAACGCAGATTTGCCGCTGTTTTCGTCTAAGTCAACCGCCGGCTTATTTGTAAAAACTGCAGACGCTCCAAAAGCTGCGGCAATAGCCCTAAAAAACAATTTTCTTGCCGGAGACTGCGTTTTATTATTAAAAGATTCTCCATGCAAAAACATAATTTTGTTCGGCTCCTGCGGCGCAAGAGCGCATATCAAACCCGGCGATATTATCGCTGTAGAAAAAACTTACAATTATGAAAGCTTTTCACATACTCTTTTTGAAAGCGGACTGCATGAATACGGCGTTTTTGATAAAGATCTCATTGAACTTTTTTGCAAAAAATACCGCAAAGAAAAAATAATAAAAGCCGACTGCGCATGCGTAAGCTCTCTTGTTTTAGAACCGGAACTTGCAATGCGTTTTAGAAACGGAGGACCTGAAATCTTTGACATGGAATCTTCAATAGTATTGTCCGGCGCAAAAAAAATAAATGCCAAAGCATTATGTCTGATGTATGCTTGCGATCACATAGAAAAAAACCCTTTGGGCGCGCCTTTTGACGCAAAGATAAAACAAAAAATATCTTCGGCAAGAAAAAAACTTGCCGAACTAATTTTGGATTTTTGCAATGAACTCTGATTTCAACAATTCTTTTGAAA
>JAISRM010000030.1 GCA_031273645.1 Endomicrobium sp. | reverse complement strand
CTTTATAAGCTTGTTTTTTATCAGGGGAATGACTCAGCTTTTATTTTGGGTACAACCGTTTATCTTTCAACAAATCTTTTAAAAGTAATGCATACGGCTTTTGACGGAAAAATTTCGCACGACCATATTGCCGGGATATTAGCGCATGAATTGCAGCACTCTTTGCAGGATATATCAAATAAACTTTCCGGCAATTCCTTAAATTTATACACTCACAATATTAAAAACGAGTATGATTCCGATATAGAAGCTTTGTTCATTATGGACGCCGCAGGTTTTAACCCTAAGGCTTATTGTCAGGTATGGGAAAAATTTTACAAATACCAAAACAGCGGCGGCTTAGAGCAAAAAATATTAGAGTTTATAGACGAACATCCTTCAAACGAAGAGCGGTATTTCTTAGCAGACGACAGAGTTCAAAACCCGAACTTATTATTTATCAACAGATTTAAACCATACGCGGAATTTGAATGGTTCCCCGAGGAGTTTCCCGTAAGCAATGAGACGCTGATAAACCGGATGGCAAAATTGCAAAGATTCTTTACAAAAGACGCGTTAAATGCGTTTGAGAATTTGTATAAAGACAGATCGGTTAGAATCAACATAAGCAACAGCGCTAAAGAAAATGTTCCGTTTGAAATTATCGCATTATTTGGAAATCCCGACGCCGATAATCTAACAATAGACGCCGTTATGGCAGACGATGAAATTGAAGAGTTGACGTCTTTTGACGTTGATGCTCCGGTTATAATTAACGAACTTGTAAATTTTTTCAATACTGAAGCGTTTTACAAACTGGGATCGCTTTCCAATAAATTGGCAAATCTTTTTACATATTCAAGTAATGACGGCAGCTCGGCGCTTTCGGCATCTAAAGACGAGGATTTTTATCTTGATTTAAAACAAAAAACAGAATCCGTAAATTCTCATTTCAAAAAGAATTTTAAATTTCGTTTCCGCAAACAAGAAGATCTTCTGATTTCCGGCATTTGTCGGACTTTTAATCTGCGTCCGTTAACTAAATTGCTAAATTATGAGGCTTCCGCAGACATTGGCAGCAAACTATTCGGTCGTCATGTTTACAACTGGAACGACTTGCCTGAAAGTTTATTTAATATCCAGACCATAAGCGCTTCTCAAGCGCAACAATTATTAAAAATTTACGATATTATGAAACCAAATTTATCTGCACAGCAAAAGGAAAAATATTCAAGAATTATATATTTCCTGTTAAAGAAAAACGAGCGGTTATCCTGCTGGCAGACTTTAGAAGAACATGAAAAGCTTGTAGATTTTTTGTTTGACGTTCCTTCTACAAGCAGGGATTTTTGCATTCAGGAAATACTTGAAAAATACGATATTGACATAGAAAGCGGAAAAAGGCTTTCTAATAAGCTGATAGACCGCGCTCACAACACAGCAAGCGATTTGGCGGCTGACTTTTTTACCGGCAATAAGTTTTTAATGAATATTTTGACAAACGCATCAGCGGCCGACAGAACCGAATTTTTATTATGGCTTGTTTCAGATACGACGGGAAAAGAAAATTATCCGTCAATATTAAAAAAGATAAAATTTTCAAGCGATGAAGAAGGCGCTTACATTCTCAATTTTGACGACATTAAAACGGCTTTTAAACTTAGCGTTAAAAACGACAGAGACGGTTTTTTAAGAATGCTTTTTTCCGGAGAACAGGGAATTTTAAAAGATGACGCCGAATTAGAAAAAGTTTACGACGCTCTTTTAAATATTTTTCCGCAAAATCAAAAAGAATTTATAAAAACAATCATAAAAACTGTTGTCGGCAAAATAAATTCTCCAAATCAAAAAATCAACGCGCTGATTTCTTTATTTGAAGAAATTATGCAAGCCGGCGCGGCGGCAGAAAACGACGGACGCTTAAAAGGAAAACTTATTGCGGCAATAGGTTCTGCAGGAGGAATAATCTCTGTAAAGATTTTACAAATACTTGCAAATAACGATTTTTTCAACACAGTTAAAGATGCAAACGGCAATGCCGTATTTGCGCAAGAAGAAGGAAAAACGGTAAACGAAGAAGTAAAACGGCTTTTGTCAAATAACGCCCCTCTAAGCAAAGCCGCTTTATTTGCCGTTTTAAAAGAAGCCGGCATTCTTGACAAAGTCGCTTTTGTAGGCAAAAGACTTGGAAGCGCATCTGTTGCGCAAGCTCATTTAGTGCGCTTAAAAGACGGCAAAATTGTCGCGGTTAAATTCAAAAGACTGCTTATTGACGTTGAACAGGACAAGGCAATTTTTACAGCATTAAAAGATTTATTTGACAGCTATCCCCTTCCAAACGCCGACAGAGTAAGCGCAGCGCTTGCAGATGAACTTAATTTAAATCTTGAAGCCGACGCTATTAAAACAATGGGCGCATCCATGAACAGAAGAAACAGCGGCGCAATAGGCGCGCCGGACGTAATTGAAGAGCTGTCTAATGAATTTGTTATAGTTGAAGAATATATTGAGGGAGAACGTCTTGATAAATTGCCTGCAAAAAATGCAAAAAAGAATTATTTTAAAATCATAAGTGAATTTTTCAAACAAGTTTTTGAAGACGGCATATTTCACGCCGATTTGCATGAAGGAAACATTTTCATAAATAAAGACGGCAATTTAAGATTTATAGATTTTGGCGGCGTCGGCAAAGTCAGCAATAAAGAATTGCTGAAACAAATATTTTTTGCAATATACGGCGGGAACGTTTCTGAGTTTTTACTGTTGTTAAAAGATTATGATCCTCAAATGTATAAAACGATAAGCGCTAATGACGCCCTTAAACAAGAACTGATCGCCGCTATGCGTATAAAAGCAACAGAAAAAAGATTTGCAAAGATCTTTACGCTTTTTAACGCGCGCGGAGACATAGGAATAAACAGCAATGAAATGCTGATGTTTTTTCAGGGTCTAAGCAAAATAGGCAAATATATCGACAATTTAGGGCTTTTTGAAAAATATTCATTATGGATATATTTCAACTCAATTAAAACAAATAACTCCGGAACTTTTTTTCAAAATCAACTGTTTCAGAAAAATTCCGCTCTGCAAAACCCGGCATTAGAACTTCCCAAATACGCGTCAATTGCCGATGAAAGAGGTTATACGGGCTGGAAGCGGCATTTTTATATATCTGTTAATGAAGCCGTTGCAGTTTTGCTGCCTAATTTTGTATCAAAACATTATCCTAACGGAATTATCAAAGACGAAGCTTATAATGCAAGGCGCGTCGGAAACATTTTAATAAAATCGCTTGCTGCGGCGGGTCTTGCTTTGGGTGTTTTCATTCCTTTTTCCTTTATCCCTTTCGGCATAGCCGCCGTTTCGCTATCTTTAATATCCGGCTCGGTCTTAATGTTTGCTTTTGATATTTTAACGCATGCAACATATAACTATATTGTGTCGTCCGATAAACGC
>JAISRM010000124.1 GCA_031273645.1 Endomicrobium sp. | reverse complement strand
ATACTATTTCTGTTTTTTTCATTCTCTTATTTTATCATTTTTTTATATTTTTGGTTGGAAAGAGGTCTATTGTTGATTTTGTAACAAGAGTTTGCTTTGCTCTGTGTCGCGGCGGAGCGCTTTATACTTGTTCAGCTGATCACTATATCTTATAGTAGGAAATTCGCGACGGAAAAAAAGCATGCGCAAATATAATCTTGTCTGCGCGTCTTTTATGTCATATAATAAACAATAAAAGAAATTTAAAAATCAAAAAATTTACGGGCTTGAACTTCGGCTGCAATAAAAAACATTATAACGGAGAGATGTTTATGAGTTCAAAAGTTTACTTTTTGCCTTGGAAAAGACGCGGCGAGATTTACGAATTTTTAAAAGCGGCAAGAGTTTTTAATCACGTTAAAGCCAGAAATTTTCTTGCGGTAAAAATTCATTTCGGAGAAGAAAAAAACACCGGATATATTAAGCCCGAATATGTAAAGCCCGTTATCGATATACTAAAAGAAAAGACGGCTTTTCCTTATTTAACGGACTGTTCTACAATTTACGTGGGAAAGCGCGCCGACGCCTATCATCATTTGCTTGTCGCAAACAAACACGGTTTTAACATTGAAAGCTGCGGATGCCCCATAATTATCGGCGACGGTTTAAGAGGAAATAACGAAGTTGAAATTGAAGTAAATAAAAAGCATTTTAAATCTGTTCTGATAGGCGCAGACATTGCCAAAGCCGATGCTTTTATTTTTATGAACCATTTTAAAGGTCATGAAGTTACCGGATTTGGAGGAGCTTTAAAAAATATAGGAATGGGCTGCGGCGCAAAGGCGGGAAAATTTGCCATGCACCATACGTCAAAACCTCATATACACGCTTCTAAATGCATAGCCTGCGGTTCGTGCGTAAAGAACTGCGCTCAAGGCGCGCTTGTCCTTGACGGCAAAAAAATAACAATGGACAAAAATAAATGCGCGGGCTGCGGGCAGTGTTTGGTAAGCTGTTCAAAAAACGTTTTCGGCCTTGACTGGAACGAAGGCCCCAACGCCTTGCAGGAAAGAATTGTCGAGTATGCCGCCGGAGTGTTAAAAGACAAAAAAGCTTCGTATATTAATTTTGTCAATCACATAAGTAAATTTTGCGATTGTTTTGACATGGTTAAAAACGAACCGCTGATGGACGATGTCGGAATAGTCGCCGGATCAGATCCCGTAGCCGTAGATCAGGCAAGCTACGATTTAACTAACAAAACTTACGGCAAAAACTTTTTTAGAGAAATATATCCTGACATAGATCCCGAAGTCCAATTGGAATACGCCTGCAATTTGGGGCTTGGGACGAGAGATTACGAAGTTGTAAATTATAAATAAAGCAGAATTTAATTTCGGGTAAACGATAATGAGAATTGTTAAATTAGAAAAAATATCGGGAAAAAAAGATACGTTTAAAGTTTTTTTTGACGACGGCGGAAACATTTTGCTTGCCGCAGATATTATCGTCAGGTTTGGTCTTAACGCGGGAGTTGAAATTTCAGACGAAACTTATAAAGAAGTCGTTTCGGCAGACAAAACTTACAGAGTGATTTTTGACGCGTTAACTCTTGCAGGGCGGCGTTCTTACAGCCAAAAGGCTCTTTACGAAAAACTTTTGCAAAAAGGTTACGACGATGAAAATTCAAAAGCCGCAGTTCAAAGGCTTAAAGAATTGGATTATATAAATGATGAAAAATACGCTTTAGCGTATGCCAAATATTTGTCGGACAAAGGAAAAGCAGAGCTTATCGCGCGTAAAGAGCTTGAAGAAAAGGGGATTTCAAAAGATTTAATAAACAAAACTTTATTATCGTTGAAAACGCAGGAAGAGCCTTATAAACAAATTCTAAAAACTATACAAATAAAATTCAAAAGTTTTAACGCCGACGATCGCGCCCAAGTCCGCCGTATGGCAAACTATTTCTTAAGACGCGGCTTTTTGTCCGAAGACATATCAAAAGCTTTAAGAAGATACGCAGACGACGATATTTAAAGTTTGTCATTTCCCGCGCAAGCGTAACAGACTTCGTCTGTTTTTATGATGACAAAACAAGCGCGGCTTGCCATTCCCGCGTTTTTAATATTCGTTCTTCCTAAGCAGCCTGCGCCTGAGTGTCTCTATCGGGTGGGATTCAAGTTTGCTAAAAAATTCTGTCAGACAGCCTTCGGCTGTTTTATAAAAACAGACGCAGTCTGAAAAGAAATAATGTTAGAAACCATATTAATATTAAAAATGGATCCCCGCTTTCGCGAGGATGACAGCAGCGGCTATTCCCATTTCACCTGACTTGACCGCTTTTCTGAAAAAAGAGCAAAAGTATATATAAAAAGTTTGAAGAAGTGGTCACCAACGATATAAATGTGATACAATTAAAAGCATGAAAAGATATATATGTAAAGAAAAGTTTGGAGATGGGCGAACGAGAATCAAAATAGTTGATAAAATTGGTAGAGAGCGAGTAGGGGTCAAGCATATAGGAGTAGCGCATAACGAAGAAGAGTTGAAGGTGATGTTGGTATTAG
>JAISRM010000022.1 GCA_031273645.1 Endomicrobium sp. | reverse complement strand
ATCCATGTTTAATTATTAATATTGTTTCTAACATTATTCTTTTTAAAGACGCAATGTAAAAATAATTTTTTAGTAAACGTGGATTCCCACCCGATAAAAACACTCGGGCGCAGGCTGCTTAGGAAGAACAAATATTAAAAACACAGGAATGACAAACTAAAAGACAGACTGCTGTAAAAATAATTTTTTAGTAAACTTGTATTCCCAGCCGATAAAAACATTCGAGTGAAGGCTGCTAAGGAAGAACAAATATTAAAAACGCGGGAATGACAAACCGGACGCAGTTTGTGCCAAAAGTTTTTATGTGGACAAAATAAAAACAGAAAGGCGATGAATGTTTCTGCCGTTGCAGCTAAATTGTTATCCACAGCTTGCTGCGGAATATATGTCAACAAATAAAATTAACAGCAGCGCGCTTTGTACGCCGCATTCTTTATATAGTAAAATACGAAGTATTCATGCTGCGCCGGAGAAAACATAAAATATGAAAAACGTTTTAGAAATAATCCTTGTTACTTATAACAGAAAACAATTTTTAAAAAACACTCTTGAAGCTATGTTTTTGCCTGAAAGTCCGACGGTTAAATACGGGCTGGACTTTACTATTTTGGACAATGCTTCAACCGACGGAACAAGCGAACTCTGCCTTGACTATGAAGGGCTTTATCCGAATATCAGGCATATACGCCGCAGCAAAAACATAGGAGGCAACGCAAATATCGCCGGCGCTTTTGCGCTTGCAAAAAAAGAATACGTATGGATTATAGCCGACGACGATTTTTACGACTGGTCTGCATGGCAGGAAATTCAACAGGCTTTAGATTCAAAGCTTTATGACGTTGTTCTCACTTTAAAAAAATCAATAAAAAACAGTTCGGACTACCCTAAAATAATAAAAGAATTGTGTTTTGTGCCTGCAGGTATTTATAAAACCGCAAACATTACCGGCGGCGTTCTGCAAAACGCTTATGACAATATTCCATTTAAGTTCCCGCACCTTGCCGCAGCTTGCGCCGTACTGAACAAAAACGGGAAATTTTATGTTCCTCAAAAAGAACTGATATCTAAAATAGGCGCCGACAGAACGCCCTGTGAAATTTTATATCTAAGAGATTCAGACGGCGCGTATAAGCCTGAAATTATAAAAAATATGTTTTGGGGAGTAAGCTATATTAATTCCCTTCAGCTGATTAAAGACCGCAAATTAAGGGCGCAAATTTTAAACAATGCCAGCGACAGCGGATTTTTCTCTTTTATTTTTACGCGTTTTAGAGACAATAAAAGATATTACGGCGACAATTTCGGAAATATTTTGCTTGTGTGGAAATGTCTGAACTTTGCGCAAAGAATCAAATTCTTTGCCGCATTAATACTGATTGAAATTTTCTACTTCTATGTTCCGTTTACAAAAGCGTCCAAATCTAAAAAAATCAATTAACTCCTCGCTTTAATGCAAAGACCTTAGCAGGCTGCACTCGAATGTTTTTATCGGGTGGCTATCTATAAATTCTACAGCATATTTCCGACAGGAATATTCTAAAACAAACTTGGATTCCCATTTTTAATATTAATATGGTTTTTAACATTATTCTTTTTAAAGACGCAATGTAAAAAGAATTTTTTAGTAAACTTGGATTCCCACCCGATAAAAACACTCGGGCGCAGGCTGCTTAGGAAGAACAAATATTAAAAACGCGGGAATGACAAACTAAAAGACAGACTGCGTCTGCAGACTTCGTCTGACAGAATTTTTTAGTAAACTTGGATTCCCACCCGATAGAAACATTCGGGCACAGGCTGCTAAGGAAGAACAAATATTAAAAACGCGGGAATGACAAACTTAAAGACAGACTGCGGCTGCAGACTTTGTCTGTTTTATGAAACACTGACTGTGTCTGTTTTGTTTGTGTCTGTCATTCCCATGAAAATGGGAATCCATGTTTAATTATTAATATGGTTTCTAACATTATTTCTTTTTAAAGACGCAATGTAAAAAGAATTTTTTAGTAAACTTGGATTCCCACCCGATAAAAACACTCGGGCGCAGGCTGCTAAGGAAGAACAAATATTAAAAACACGGGAATGACAAACTTAAAGACAGACTGCGTCTGTTTTTATAAAACAGCCGAAGGCTGTCTGACAGAATTTTTTAGTAAACTTGGATTCCCGCTTTCGCGGGAATGACAACACAGAACTTGGATTCCCACCCGATAAAAACATTCGAGTGCAGGCTGCTAAGGAAGAACAAATATTAAAAACGCGGGAATGACAAACTGAAATACGACAGACTTTGTCTGTTTTATGAAACACTGACTGTGTCTGTTTTGTTTGTGTCTGTCATTCCCATGAAAATGGGGATAGCCGCCGCTGTCATCCCCGCGAAAGCAGGGATACATTTTTAATATTAATATGGTTTTTAACATTATTCTTTTTAAAGACGCAATGTAAAAAGAATTTTTTAGTAAACTTGGATTCCCGCTTTCGCGGGAATGACAACACAGAACTTGGATTCCCACCCGATAAAAACACTCGAGTGCAGGCTGCTAAGGAAGAACAAATATTAAAAACACGGGAATGACAAACTTAAAGACAGACTGCGGCTGCAGACTTTGTCTGTTTTAAGAAACACTGACTGTGTCTGTTTTATTTGTGTCTGTCATTCCCGTGAAAATGGGAATCCATGTTTAATTATTAATATGGTTTCTAACATTATTTCTTTTTAAAGACGCAATGTAAAAAGAATTTTTTAGTAAACTTGGATTCCCGCTTTCGCGGGAATGACAACACAGAACTTGTATTCCCACCCGATAAAAACACTCAGGCGCAGGCTGCTAAGGAAGAACAAATATTAAAAACGCGGGAATGACAAACTTAAAGACAGACTGCTGTAAAAAGAATTTTTTAGTAAACTTGGATTCCCGCTTTCGCGGGAATGACAACACAGAACTTGTATTCCCACCCGATAAAAACATTCGGGCGCAGGCTGCTTAGGAAAAACAAATATTAAAAACGCGGGAATGACAAGCTGAAAGACAGACTTGTCTGCAGATTTTGTCTGTTTTATGGGACGCGGACTGTGTCTGTTTTTATGCGGGTTGATGACAGGCTTTGAAAAAATGATTTGACGAAATGAGCGCTGTTTGCGCGGGGGATTGTTGACAATTAAAAATAAAAAAAGGCTGCGCAAGATAAAATTTGCGCAGCCTTTTTTAACTGTGTTTAGTATTATGCCGCTGATAGTATGCTTATAACGGCTTTGCTTGCCGTAGAGCTTCCGGTTTTCATATCTTCAACCGCTCTGTCAAAAGCATAGGCGGAGAAAGAAGCGTCGCTGCTGATAATTGCAAAGGCTTTTTCTGCATTAGATGTCTTATCTTGCGAAGAAAGCGCAAACGGATCGGACATTATTTCATTTACAAGCGGAGCATACTGAGCTTTCAGCGCCATTAACGTCGAATTTTCCTGACTTAACGCCGCATTCTGCAGTACAAGAATTTCTTTTATGCTTTCCTTTGTCAATTCTTTTCCGTTGACAGCCATATTAAGCAGCAGCGATCTTATAGCATCTCTGTCGTTTATTATCACATTTTTATCATAAAGGCTCTTCTTATTATTATCGACAGCCTGCAAATAAGCTCTTTCAAGATAATTTTCTACCGCCGCTCTTAAATACGCTTTTGCCGCGGCATAACTTTCAGCCTGATTTGCTGCGCTCTGCAGTTCTACATACTGGTATGCAACGCTGTCTTTCTTTACTCCGGCTTTTATCAGCGCGGCTTTCATAGCCTCAAAATCTGCCGGCCTTTCATCAAACATCATAAATTCTTTGAGATCTTTGATTTTAGAAGCGTCAAGCTCGAGTATAAAATCTGAAGAAAGCGCTTTTTTGTATGTTGAAGCATATCTCTTAGCCGGACTGTTTATCTTTGATACTCTTGATTTATCTTTTGAAATCCCGCCGGTATTGCTCATAAACGCAGCCGTTATTTTGCCTTGAACTCCAAGCAGTTCGTCGCCGGTTTCCATCGAGTTAAATTCAACCGCGACTCCGTCGAGATCTCTTAAAGCGTTTTCAATATTTGAGGCCGTCGCATTTTCTATTCTTATTACCGGCGTTACTTTTGCGGCTTTAAGAGCATGCGCATTTGATTTTGCAGCCTGCGCGCTGACGCTTATAAAGTTTAAAGCGTCAAAAGCGTATTTGCCGGCGGCTTCATTCATTTTTTGCGCCGTCTCAACTATATTGTCTTCTTTTACTTGCGAAGCGTGTATTCCGTTGAAGCCTATTTCATAGGCTTTTCTCATTGTGTCAGAGTCGAGATCAGAGGCTTTTATGTCAACTATTTTCTTTATGTCTTTGCCGGACTTTAAAAGATTTCTTATCTTGTTAACTTTAGCGCCTTTGGCCGTTACGGCGTTTGCTTTTTCCTGCCAGAGAGCTTCTATTATTTCTTTTATATCGGCGCTTGAAGCTCTGATTATTGAAACATTTTTAGCCTTTTCATTATTCATCTGCCTTAAAGCCATGCTTTCGTCGAGCAAGAACCTTGATTTGTCGGCGTCAAGAGTGAGAGCATTATCGTAACCGGGCATCTGAACATATTTTCCTTCCTCCTGCGAAGCCGACATTGCCGCCATCAGCAGTCCGAGATTTCCGACTATAACTCCGTCTTTATTAAAATATTCTCTTCTGTTTTCTTTTAATTCCAAAGCTCCTCTAAAACGTATGCCTTTTTTCTCTTCTTTTTTATCAAATTCGTTCAAATCCTCCAGAATCTGCCGCTCATTGTACACTATCATGCCGACTCCGCTTACTCCTAAAACGTGCTGCAGACGGCGGGCGTCATTTTTAAGATCGGCGGCAAAATATCTCGTTGATAAATTATATGCGCGGTTATAAATCTGCGCTCTGATATTTTTATCGGCAATTTCAGCGTTTAGCTCTTCGTTTTCAACGACAAGAGTTTTGATTACCGGATCGTTTTCAAACTTGTTTTCAAACGATATGCCGGAAGCTGTCGAGGACACAAAATGCTCAACTTTAATATTGTAAGTTTTGCCGCCGTAAACTACCGGAACTATTGTGCGCGGCTTTAAACTTATGTGCTTTGACGGTCTTGCGCTAACGCGCCGTATAACGGCGGCTCTTATGCCTTCTCTAAACATCGAGGATATATCTTCGCGGGTCTGTGAAGAAACGTCATAACCCTCGACAAAGAATTGAACGCTGCCGTCGATTGAAATGCGTCTTCTGTCTTGGCTTATATTAGATTCAATCCATTTCTGCAAAACCGCGCCCGGACGCAAAGCGTCGTAAACTTTTCTCACCGCAAGCGCGCTGAGCGGAGGCTTTACTATGTTAGCCATAGTCGGCTTAACGCCCATACCGGAAAGAAGCTCTATTGTTCTTTCAAGCCAATCGGGATTATTGTTTATGCTTAGTAGCACTTTGTCCGGAATTCCAACAAATCCTGCTTCTTTTGGATTGAGTCCTTGCTCGCTCAATTTTGTTATTACTGCATTTATATCCTCAATAGACATTTTAAGAGCTGCCGGGGTAACTTTAAAATTATTATCTCCAAGAAGAAGCTTCTTCTTAGCCTCTTCTTCGACGTTAACGGCTTTTTCTGCTTGCGAACCGTTGAACAACCCCTTTAGTTTAGAAGCAATTGCATCCAAGCCGCTATCCAACGACCATATCTGCGTATCGTCGTTATGAACGCTATCATCATAGCCTAACTTTTTATTTCTCTCTTCATGCGCCTTCCTAATTTCATCCTGTTCCCAGAACGGAATAGTGTATGGATCACCCGGGAACTTTCTGCCGATACCCGCAGCGTAAGCAAACATTTGTCTAAGAACGATAACTATTTTTGGATCTAATTCTATCAACCTGTCTAAATTATCTTTGTTGAATATGTTTACTTCTTTTCCATCGACGCTTACAGTTCCGTCGCGAGTTATTTTGACTTCTCTAATCGCGCCTCTTTTTCTAATGATTTGTATCAAGGACGCATACCCAAAAAATATTGTTATCTCCGACTTCGTCTGCTCATAATCATTCACAAACGAGGCAGTTTTTTTAAATAACCCCTGGTAGTAGTTATCAGAATGTATTTTCCTTACCGTTCCTAAGTCATATTTATCTATGGTTGAAAAAAGTTTTTCAAAAACCGATTTGTCATAACGTTCTTTTAAAGCCAAAAGAGATTCCTTTTCCTCCTCAGCCTTTTTGCGCTCTTGTTTAATAGTGAGGAAGCCGTCATGATGAGGAAAGATCCAACCTAAAGCCCAAAGAATATAGATTCCTGATATTAAAAAAAGTAACACCACGGGAATATTAATGCCAAAGGGAATTAATGCCAAAGGGAAAAAAGAATACATTACTTTAGGCGCTCTTGATATCTTTTTCTTGATAAGCGAATCGCCGGGTTTTAAATTATTATTAGACTTAAAATTCTTATAAATCTGATACGAAGAGAAAGCGGCTACTATGAAAAGAAGAATGCCCGATGTCCAGGCAATGCCTAATAAGAAATAGAAAATACTTGAAATAATAGTGGAAAAAATTACAAGAGCCTTAGAATTTAAATGAGAGTTTCGATTGATTTGGTTATCATTTTTCTTAAAAATCCCGGGAATAGTCAGACCCAAAAATATTATGGCCCATACCAGATTGCCTGAAGACAAGAAAACTCCGGCAGTAAGCATAAGAATGGCCGTCGCTATAAAAAGATTTTTATTTCTCACTTTATTTCCGACGGAAAGAGCGCTTACTCCATCTTTATTATCATTATCATTAAAGCCTTTTAAAACGTTATAACTGAAAGAATGCCTTATGTCTATTTCAAAAGCCGCTCTGATAACAGAACCCATAAGAACCCTGCTCTTTAATTTATTGTCTTTTATGTCAATTCCAAAATCAAAAAAGCCCTGCGCAATATCTTTAATATCTGTTGCAGACTCGCTTTGCAAAGAGTCAATTTTCTTTTCTACATAATAGGTTATCATAGTTTCAAAAGCGTTATCCGGATTATCCAAAACCCAGTCTTTTAATTTTTGCAAATCGTTTTCTTTAAGTAATTGTAAAAATTCTGTACTGACAGATTCTATCTTAAAATCGTCTATTACTTTATTTAAAACAGCTATGAAGAAATACCGTACGGCTTCTTTCTTATCGTTGTCTTGAGAATCTGCCGTTTCTCTGAAATACTTTTTTAATTCAGCCTTTTTTGCATCATCGCCGTTCATATTCGCTATATTAGGAAAAGCAAGCTCGCCCTTGCTGGAAAAACCTGCTTTTCTCATACGCGAACGCAGATCGCTCGTATCGACGCTGCTCAATTCTTTAATCATTGCGTCTTCTATGACGTCCTTTAATGCAGGCTGAAGCTTTTCAAAATCCGCAACTGCTTCAACAGTAGTAAACGCTGTATAATCTACGGTGTTTGCAACTCTATTGTATCTCTTCAAAAACAATTTATTTATAGCCGACTTTTTTGACGTTATATCAGAACTCCACATTCCTCTGAAAAAATCAATGGCATAAAAGAATACAAATATTGCTTTGCCCAAGGTCATCCACAAAGCTCTTGAATAAAAATAGCCGAGTTTTTCGCTTTTGACAGATCCGTCTTTTTGTATATTTGCTCCGTAGGCGTTTTTACCGTCAATATAAGCTGTCGATGCAAGGCTGAAAATAAAATCCGCAAGAAAAGCCATCAGTATGCTTGGAACTACTCCTACTCCGGGAAGAAACAAATTAAATAACAATATAAGCCAAAACGACAATCCGCCAAAAACTGTAGAAATGAACCCCCACTTTACAGCAACAGCGTCGTATCTTTCCTTAACGGTTCCTTCTCTAAGTTTCCTGTCTTTATAAGTTCCCCCGAACTTATAAAGCGCGTTTGCAGCCATTTTTACGCCTTCGGCCATAAGCGGCTGTAAATAAGTCCAGAACGGAAAACCTCTGTACAAATCTCTTAAAGAATGCCTAAATCCTCTAAATACATCTCCGTAGTTAAATATATTGTTTACAAACATGCCGACGCTTGAACCTTGCGACAATACCGTAGAAAATAAAATCGCAAGCCAGAAAGGCATCAAATATGCAAAGCTTGAAAACAATACCAATAGCCTAAACACGCTCATAAACATAAGCGCGGAATAGCTGTTTTGATAATGCATGTTTAAAGTGTGCACTGTAAGTTTTCTGTCCCAGCCGATAGTATCGCTGTCGTCAAGAAGATCTAAAACTTCAACGTCAAATCTCGTTACGTTCATGGCATAGCGTTTTTCGGTATAAATTATTTTGGTATTTGGTCTGCCCCAAATGAGCTTTCTTATCGGAGAATATTTTGAATGCGGCGCTACGCCCGAAGGGTTAAACCCTAAGGTGTGATATGCGGCTAAAGAGTAAAGCGCGGCAGAATCTTCTCCGGGCGTTAAAAGCGTTGAAAGGGCATATTTTGAAAGAGTGCCTTTTCCGTAAAAAGAAGTATAAGGATCAACGCCCTGCTGAACTACGGTAGTCCAGTTAAGCTGGGCTCTTCCGTAAGTATAGGCATTATAGACTATAGGTTTTGCGCGGTTTTTAAATATGCCTTTTCCTTTATATTCCACTTCATCGGCAGCTATAGTCATCGGGCTGTTTACAGCCATTGCGCCAGACTCAAAATCGCGGCCGGTTCTTGCAAGCAAATACGGGAAAAATTCGCTTTGTCCTATCATAACTCCGACATGAGCGTCTCTCATATCGTTTACTTTGCCCATTCTTTCCATATTCATGCCCTGTCCGGCGGTTTTTGCTCCGGGCACGGTTCTGTCAGACATCGGATGCAGCCCCAATCCTACGTCGTAAAAATCAGAATAATAAAGTATTGCGCCGTGTCTTGAAAAATTAGTCCAATTAGCGACAGCTTTCCCAGCGTCTTCTGTGTTTTTTCCTGCCTGCATAATTTTTATCGCCTCGTTTATCTCATACAAATTGTCCTTTCTAAATTCTTCAAATGATCTGCCGACCTTTCCAAGCGTCATAGGTTTTAATGCATCTCCGCTATAAAACGCGGCTTTTAGGTTTGCTGCAAGCCCTTTAAACAATGCCGCGTTTGCAGGATAATCTTTAGCGGCCTTTTCCAAATCTTTTATAAAATTAGACAGAGAATTAATTTTCTCAACCTGCCTTTCTCCCATTCTATTTCCTGTTAAAATAACGTCTCCATGCATGGCGTCGTCTTGAAACGTAGTTGATAATAAAGCGTCAACTTTGGATTTATATGAAGGATAATATTGCAGAAACGCATTTTCATCGTCAGTTCTTTCAGCTTTAGCAGTTATTTGTCTGTAAGCTTCCTGAAGAGATCCGCCGTATTGCGAAAATATTTTAGGAAGGACACCCGAATATGCAAGATCTGAATTATCTAACGAGAGCTTTCTGTGCATCTGGTAAATATCGGACGCTATATCCTGAAATACTACGCTTTGGCTCCAAACTGTTCTTTGTCCGAAATCTTCAACATGACGCGCTATCTCTTTTAAAGCAGCTTTAGCCCCATCGCTTTCCAATTTCGGCAAATCTATCGTATGAGTTTCGTTAAGGTTTTTGAGCCTGACGATAAATTTCTTAAGTTCATCTTTGTCGGAAGAATTAATGCCGTCTAAAGAAATCGCTTCTATTTTAGCTATGACCTCAGACCAGCGCTGCGACTGACTGCTTGCGTATTTTCCAAGCAAATTGCCTTTTTTGTCAAAAGTCTCAGGCAGAAGCAGCCTGTCCATAGTAAGCTCGGCAACTTCCTGATAAGACTGAACGACTATTGAAGAAGAAGGTATGGCGTTTTTGCTGCCAAGTTCCGGCTTATAAAGAGAAAGACTTTCAAAAGCGGATTCGATAAACTCAAGAGCTTTAGGATCTTTAAAAGGAATAAATTCAGATTTGCCGTCTAATGCTTCAATCCAATTATTTTTTTCGGCTGCGGAAATATATCCTTTGTCAAAAAGTTCGTTTACCGTTCTTTCAAGGTAAGACTGTACGGTCGAACCCTGAACTATCATGCCGTATTTTTCTTTTGCCAAAATGCTTTCGTACATCGATTTAAATCTTGAGGATTTTCTAACCTTAAATGCATAACTGACTATAATTGCCGCTGCTCCTCCTATAATCAAAACCCACGGAGCAAAAGCGGCAGCGGTAACGCCAAGCAAAGCTCCGGCTTCAGGAAGCAAAGATAAAGCGCCTATTATTACCGATAAGATCCCGTATGTTTGAATTTTTATTTTTAACGTTCTCTTTTTGTATTCTTCGGTCTGCATTTGCGCAGATTTTGCTTTCTGACCTCTGACCGAAGTCATAAAATTAAACATGGCAAAAAAAGTTGAAGGACCTATAAAAGCCCATATCGCTAAACTTATTATTATAGTAAACAGCGGAAGAATGGCAAAAGCGCCTCCTCCAAACACGCCGAGATTAAACAAAGCTATCGGCAGACCTCTGAAGAAAAATCCGCCTAAAATGCCGCCCCAATACATTGAAAAAAAGCTTGCAAGCTTAACGTAGGATTTCTTCATGGAAGCGGATTCGCTTTTTCCAAACATCATTTTCGGAAGCAGCAGCGCCGCTCCCATAAAAGACATAGCTATTGTAGGACCTAACAAATAACCAAAATATAATATGCCCGTTGCAGAAGCCGAAATAGGCAGAGTAACCCAAAGAAGCGCGATGCCTAAACCTGCAAGGATTGCCGATGTTGCGAACATTCCGGCCTTTTGTCCTTTTGTGGTTATTCCCCAGAATTTCAAAGATTTTTTTCCAAACCATATAAACTTGCTGAGAAAATCTTTATGCACTTTCTTCAGAGAGCTTACAATCTGATTTTTTCCTCCTTCTCCAAGTTTAGCTTTTTCGTCCATTTGAGCTATGGCAGACACTTTAAAATGTTTGGCAAGAGAGAGGTAATCATTCTTTAAAGCTCTGCCAAGATCTGACAAATTTTTTACTTCCATTTCATTTTCAGACAAATACGATGAGTTTTTTAACTTACTTTTATCCAATTTTAATTTTATATTGCTGTGGCATTCAATAATAGCGCTTATAAGCTCTATGCTGTCTTCGTTCTCAATATCTTCAATCTTTTTTATTTGCGCGCTTTTGCCGTTTCTTTGAACTGTCAATACATTCGCGCCTATCAAAAATTCAGCGACATTAGAAAAATGCTCTTTTAGATCGCTTCCGGTCATATTATACAGATTGATTGAAGACGCATGTTTTACTGTAGTTGATTTTTTAAATTCTTCAATATTTTTGCTTTCAAAATCTGCAGTAAGAAGAGCAAATAAATATCTGAGATCTTCGTCCATAAATCTGCTGCTCAAATCTCCGCTCGTTCTTTTTTCAGGCGCAACGTTGGTAACATTGCCCTGCATTTCCAAAATAAACCATGACTGAAGATCGGCTAAAGATTCGGTGTCTTTTATCATTTTGGTTATTTGTTTTCTTTTTTGGATCTCTGTCCCCGATCCTTTTTCGGCAACTTGGATGATTTTCCTCGTAAGATACATCGTCATCGTCCAATATATAGCGTTCAACCCAAGCGACGATTTATCCGAACTCGACTGCGTAACCTGCAAAAGCTCCGATATGATCCTCTCTTTCAAATTTTGCGCCGTAGCCGCAAGCGGACCGGCCTGCTGTTTTATGTCTATTCTTTCTCCAGATTTACTGACGGCAAACGGATTTAACGCAAGAGAAGCTCTGGTGTCAAGAGCTATTCTTTCAAGTATTTTCTCTCTTAGATTATTGCCCGTGCTGTATTCCAGAGGATTTTCAAGCCCTGCGGGAAGGAAAGGTTTTATATTGTTTTCATATTCGTCGTTGATTATCTTTTTTATTATCTCAAGATATAGATCGGAAAACTTGTCTTTAGACGGCTTTTTTCCGTCTATATTGCCGATAAGTTTTGCAACATCAGACGCGGTGATTATTTTCTGCGAAACCATATTTCTCAAAGCCAAAACTGAATCTGTAGGCAAGGCGCGCGCAAATATAGCGCTTAATTCGGCCTGTTTTTCTTCATTTGATATTGAAGACTTAGAAAGTTCGGCAAGTTTATCATACACCGCGCCTTCGGCGGCATTTACAAGAGCGGTCTTTAATGTTGAAAGCAAGTAAGTGTCGTTTTTAAAATCTCTATCTGAAGAATGCGTCTTTATATCTTTTAATAAATCGTAAAGCTTTTCATAAGTAAGCCCGAGAACTTCCGATGCTCTTTTTATAACTATCATGTCGGGATATGCGCTTTCTGTCCAGTTGATTTGGTCATCCGGGTTGCTGAGCGCATTTAATCTAATCCAATCGTAAATTCCAGAAGGAGCTTCTACTAAACGATCGGATATTTGCGGAGTAATTTCTCCTACGCCAAAAATGTTTAAATTCGCGGCGGCTGTAAGGAATTTAGCCGCTTTTTCGTCATTATTTGCGACAAGATTGAAATATTGCTGAATCTTTTCTTGTTCGTCTGCCTGTCCGTTTAAAGCAAAAAACACTTTTATATCGCCTGCCATATTCCTTATGGAAATAATTTCAGAAGAGAGTTTCATTATATCGTCGTCTTTTTCGGATATTATATCCGCTGTTTCGCCTGCTTTTCGTTTAGCTTCATTATATTTTGCCGAGAATTTTTTCAAAGCGTCGAAAAGTTCTTCTCCGGTCATGGCGTTGATATTTTTTCTGCGCTTTTTATCTTCTTTTTTTCTCTTGTCTTTATTGCCCAAGTTGCCGAGTTTTTTTAAAGCCCAGTAAGTAACGCTTAAAGGCAGCAAATACGCTACAAAACTTGCGAAAAAATTCTTATGCAAAAGCTCTATAATAAATTTTTCCGCTCCTATAAAGCGCGCATCAAAAACAAGATTGTCTCCTGCGGCATAAGAAAATTTGCCGTCGCTTGCATAAAGCAAATTGTCAAGTTTTTTATGATCCTGACGCGATATAAAACCCGTTTCGGGAATCGTTATTTCAGAACTGCTGTGTTTTAAAGCGTACAAAGCCGAAACCCGTATTAAAGTGAATTCTTTTCCGAATAAGGTTATTTTTTTATCAATTACGTCAATATGTCTTGCGGCCTTTATAAAACGCACTTTAGCGTTTATGGATTTAATTATGTTTGCGGCAATTTCTTCCGGAGATAAATTCTTGTATTCCTCGCCTGCCGACACTACCGACTTATCGCCTGCAAAGCTCATCTTCTGGCTGTATATAAATTGATACAGCTGCAAACGGACTTCCGGAGTTAAAACATTGCCCGAAGGCTTAACGTAGGTAATATTGCCGTTTTCGTCTTTCTGCTCGACAAGCGGCAAATTCATAGCGACTTCTCCGCCGGAAGTGCCGTCTCCGTTGTTTTTAGTGTAGTCATAATACGAATAAAGTTCGTTTATATTTTTTATGTCTTCTGCGCTTAAGCTGTCCCATAACTGCGATATAACGGACATATCCCTGACGGAGCTTTGAGCGTCTTTAGCATTAGTCCATGTGGTAGGAGTAAGAATATAAATTGCTCCGTCTGGCTTAGACGGATGTTCTTTAGCGCCGACCGCTATTATCGCGCCGTCGGGCATTTTTACAAGAGGATTTCCGTCTTTGTCAAAAGCGTTTTGGAGAAGCATGCTCATAAGTGTCTGCGCGTCTTGCGGCGTAATATTGTTTAAATTATCTATAGAATTGTCTTTGAGCTCGGAAAAATTTGCATTCATCCAGCTTACCGCGTCCATAGAACCGGCAAAATTCTCGCCGCTGGACTTTAACGCATCAACCATAAACTCCCAGTCTTGCCTGTCAAATATTGTTTCAGGTTTGAAAACGGCATCGGTATTGTAATAGACGATCTCGGGCTGAAAAGCTTCTTGTCTGAAGAAAAATTTACTGACTGAATTTATCGCCTTCTTCCACCAGCTGTAATGCATGGAATAAGGCTTGTTCATATCAAACATCTCCATATTGTTGATCGCAGCGCTAAATTCGCCTTTGTTTTCCTCAATATTATAATCTATAAACGTTACGTACCCGCTCTTATAGCTTATAAGAGGATAAGCGGACTCCGTAGAGTAAGCCGTCCATTCTACAGAAATAAGGTTGCCCGCTTTATCAAATTCCTCATTTTTTGCCCACGTAAGATCTTCAAGTTTGTAATTTAGATCCGGATTCTGCTGTTTAAGCGTGTTGATGATTTCCAGCGTATTTTTATCAAGACCCGCATTCTCTAAATCGGCAAACATCTCTTCATAGCCGGCCGCATTGTCAAAACTTTCATATTTATTAGTTACGCTTGAAGTTTCATAAACCGGAGCGCCTTCTGCATTTGCAAATCCGGCGGCTTTTCCGTCAAAAACATATCCGGCGTCATTCATTACGTCTCTTATAATTACGGCGTCGTTATGACCTTCGTTATTTTGTCCTTTGGCTTTATTTTCCTCAAGTTTAACCGCGTCGTCGTCAAAATAACGTCCGTTTATAACGTTAATGCCGGACTGATTTATAATTGAAACGCCTTTCTCGGAAGCTGAATTTATATAAACGTTTTCGCCTTTTTCGTTTAATATAAGGGTTTTCCCTCCCCAGAAAGCGCGCTGCGGGGAAATGAGAAAACGCTCCGCAGTTTTCTCATCGACAAGTTTCATTATATGCCGTCTTTGTCCGTTTTGTATTTCGTAATAATCTCCAAAAATCTGATTTAAATGAACGGGCTTATTTTCGTCGCTTATGTCCAGATGTTCCGTCGTTTTTACATTCCATCTTCTAACCGTACCGGAAGCAAATTTCGGGTTATTATCAATGCTTGTTGCAGGATAGGCTCTTGCAAAAAACACGTCTCCGGCATCGTTTAAAAGTTCGTCTATATGAAGCATTGAACTTGTCAAAACGCCGTAACCGCCGCGTATTGCAATTTCGGAAGAATCTATAATGTCTCTTTTTTGCGTAAACCCATATTCCTTCCCGTAGAGAGTAACTTTTATTCCCTTTTTGTTTCCGGCGGCGTCGTAAACGTTTGAAAAAACCGCAAGATAGCCGTTGTTAAGATTCATTTCATAAGAAGGCTGCGCGCCAAAAACCGCCGCATCGCCGCTTTCATACACATGTCTGCTTTCTTCGGCGGATTTAGAATCTAAAACTGCAAGAACCGCGCCCAGCTTCTCGTGTCTATTTAGCTGCAAAGCTCCTCTTATTTCTCTTTCGGCTGCTTTATCAGAAAGGTTGAAATTCAAAGAAGCGTTTGTCGAAGAATCTATCATTTGCTTAGTTTCTGCGTCAAAATACTGCTCGTAAAGTTCTCCTTTAAATTCAACTAAATGTTCCGTTCCGAGCGAAACCATGCGGCCGTTTTCTCTTTTAAAATATTCTTTCTGATAAACTACTACTAATTCTCCGGCATTAGGCCCTTCCATTATTTGTCTGACTCCGGCAACCGTAACCTCTTGGCTTCTTACCGCGAAATTCTTTTTTGCTTGCGGCAATTTTTTGCCTTTGGAATCATAATAATCTACAACTTTCAAAACGCTTAAAGCTTTTTGTACGGATTCTTCGCTCATTTTTTTAGCGCTGACTGAACCGCTTGCTTGCTGCGACAACGCTTCTTTGCCAAACCAACCTGACACCCATTCGGTAAATTTTTCCCACCAAGATTTTTTAATGGGCGACTCTTCAAAATCAACCGTTCCCAAAGGCGATTCCTCAGGGTTTATTTTACCTTCGGACAAATCGGAAATAATTTTGTTTTTAGCCGCATCGGCGCCGTTAAGCCTTGCCTTATCGGCGGTTATATAGACTCCGCGCTCGCCGTTTTGTCTTGCGACGTTTATTTTATTTGCGTTTATAATCAAAAGCTCTATTTCTCTGTCGCTTTTGAGAGTTCCGTCTGCATTAAAAGGATAAATCTTAACGCCGTTTATTTCCCAGTACAGATTGTTAGAATTGTTAGAATCATACTGATCTTGGGCAGTTATTCCCATACGCGCTTTAAGTTTTCTCATATTAACAGCCATAAGCAAAGCGTTTTTAAAATCAGCGTCAGTCATTACTACAACGCGTCCGTTAACAATTTTTACAGGGTATATTTTATCCACGATCCCGTCTGTGTTAAGGACATTCCAGTATAAATAGTCATTTTCATCAAATAAATCGGGTAAATTTTTCAATAAGTTGTTATTTGCTTTCAAATCCTGTATATACGGGATAGTTTCTACAGTTGTTTTCAAAGCGTTCACATCGGCAATTAATTTTCCTTTTGCGCTGAAAGGATATACTTTAACTTTATTTACCTTCTTACCTCTTATAACTATGTTGTCATTTGATACGTCAACTGACCAATACTCAATTATATCGCCGGCCGCATTAGTTTCGGTTTTTCGCTCTATGAGCATTCCGGCTTGCGCGCCATCGTCATAAAGTTTTTGGAGATGCAGCGCATCAAGCATCTTTTGTTCGGTTATAAGCAGTCCTTTTGTAAACGGATAAACTATCGTTTCTACGCCTTCAATAGTTTTATGCGCAACTCTTAGCTTTAGATTATTTTCTTCATAACCGGCGTCGCCTTCATGTAAAATGGAAACTTTAAAACCGTTGAGTTCCGCGTTTTTAATAAAACGCGCCAGTTTCATAGCGTCGCTTAATTCTTTCGACGTTATTATTGAAACGTTTCCGTCGTTATCTTTTTTATAAGGATATACTTTAGCTTTAACTGTATTGCCTTTATTATCTTTAAATAATTTTTCATGCGTTACTTCCCAATACGTAATATTGCCTTTGTTCTCGTCCTTTTCTATCTTTTCTATAATTTCGTAACCGTTGAATATGGCAACTTCTTTAAGCTGGGCAGCTGCAAAAGTAAGCTTTAATTTGTCAACTGAACCGACTTTACCGTCTGAGTCCACAGGCCATATAGTTACGGGTTTTATCTGCTCGCCCTCTTCATTCTTATAATAATTAGGGTGAGCAACTTCCCATTTTATACCTTTGGACGTTTGTTTTACGACAATGTTAAAACCCGCCTTAACTGCTTCTTGACGATATTTCTCTAACTCCATTGCTCTGTTTACCCCGTCAAGATCATTTATTTTGGGCTCGCCTTTTTCATCGACAACATACAGAGGAACATCGGCGTCGTAATAGTTGTCATTGGCTTTAGCTTCATCGCTGCGGTAGCTTATATTTATGGCGCTGTCGCCGGCTTTTTCTACGGGCTTAACGTTATAATGTTTTGAAGCTTCGTTTATAAGATTTTCCTCAAGACCGGCGTTTTTGGCGGCTTTTTCAAGCTCAGACAAAATCATTACTTTGCCGTCGGCGTCAGCGGGATATACCGGATATCCGTTTATAAGCCAATACATAGAAGATCTGTCTTTGTCAAAATTATCGTCAAGAACGACCTTATGTTTGCTCTCATAATCTTTTTTAAGTTTTGCGATTTTTCCGGTAGAAAGTATGGCGACTCCAAGTTCATGTTCGCTCATTACATCCCCGTTTAATTTAACGGGATATATTTTGCGGCCGGTCAATCCCGGTCCTGCCTTTGTTGCGACATAATCGCCAAATTCATCGTAATAGAACGTCCAGTAAAGGCCTTTTGCATCGACTTCGTCTTTGCTTATTATTACTTTCTGTTCTAAAACGTGCTTTCCAAGACCGGCGGCAATTTTTAGCATGCCTATGAGTATGGATGGATCTGTAGGTTTTTTTACTTCTCCCTTTTCATTAAAAGGATAAAATGCCTGACCGTCGGGAAGCAGCCAATACAGAATATCTCCTTCCATTTTGTCTTCTAAAGTTTTTTCCAGAAGATCTCTTCCGCCGGGAAGGGCGTATAAAACTTCGCTTGCGTATCCAAGCCTTGTGTAATTGAATATCATCCATTCTTTAAGCGCAACCAAATCCTCAGCGTTTTTTATCGCTTCGCTAACGCCATAAGCGCTGTTAATAAGTCTGGTCCCAGACGGACTGTAAAGATAAACTTTTACCTTAGGTCTTCCGGCAAGAGTAAAGTAAAAACCTCTTTGGGGATCTGTGTCTCCTTTTACAAGCCTGCCGTTTGCATACTCCAGTATCTTATCTATAAGCACTATATCCTTTAAGCCGTCAAGGCTTGAGTCAAACAGATAACTTGCCATAGCCGTATATCCGGCCGGACTTTCTAACCGGCTAAAAGAAGAGTCATTCGCCATTCCTTTGTCATGCAAAGATTTCAAAAGCTCGTTTAGCGCTTTTTCTATAATGTTGCGATCGCTCGCAGACATCGCCGTTATTTTATCGTAAAGAGTTTTTATATTTTTCATCAATGCAAAGGCTTCTTCAGGGTTTTTAAGAAGATGTCCGCCTTTATCAAACATCAAGGTTGACAAAATATTTATATCCGACTCAGGCATATCCGGTATTGAATAAAGCGTTAAATTACTGCCGAACACCATATAATAAAATGGGGCTAACCCTGCTTCTATTATCAGTTTGCGCAATTTAATAAGATACATGGCGTCTAACATATTAGCTTGCGCTTTTTCAACTGCTATTCTCTCATTTTTTGAGTTAAACAATGCCGAAGCCAAAGCTTTGTACCCTTTTATACTGTATAATTCGCCTAAATTATTGACTTTCAAAACTGCTAAAGCTCCTGACAAAGCCTCTCCGGTCAAACGCGCCACATAATCGTGAAGATCTTTAACATTTCTCATAAAATCAAAAGCTTGCCGCGCAGTTAATTTCACATCTTCAGAAGGCCACAACAGCATAATCAAAATTTCGTCTGTGGCGGGATTATCTTTGCTTATATCCACTCCAAACACTTGGGAACAATAGTCAAGATATACTGGATTTTCAGATATAAGACCTCTCAGTTCCCTTATTAACAAAGCGTTGTTAAACAACTCTATCATCTGTGGAGTTTTAAGTATCGTTTTGCCTGAGACGGGATATATTTTTACCGTCTGCCAAATGCCGTTCACTGTTTTGCTTACCTCATAATATAAAATATGATCAGCGCCTTCCGTATTGTGTGCTACCTCATATCCAGCAATATTCAATCCTGCTCTTGCAGCAAATAACAATTCTGTGTTCTGCATGTTAAACGTATATTCATCATTGGCATTAAAAGGATATATCGGCATAGTTATCCCATATTTAGTTGCGTTATAATATATTCCATCTTCCGTTTGTATGAGATCGCTAACTGTATAGTCATTGTCTTTCAGTTGTTTTATCATCTCCTCAAGCATATAATAAGATTTTAAATTTTTAAGGGCATCAGCAACCTCTATATTTCCGAATTTGTTAAATAAAGCGCTTGCTAAAGCCGTATATCCATTAGGGCTTGATAAATCGGTTATATTTTTAAATTCAAAAGGAATTTTTAAACCTTTTAATATATTATTTAAAGCTTTTAATACATGCTCCTTATCTTGTGGGCTTAATTTGTCTATTTCGCCGTGCAATTCTTTAACTTTTTTCATTAAAGCTACGGCTGCTGTTACCGACGTTGGCTCTTCGTAGCCTTCCGGAAAAAGCAAAGTTGATAACATGTCATTAGCTTTCTCTCTCTTATCATCAATCTCATATCCAAACATTTGCTTGTAATAATCCGCTAAACCCGCATCCTTTATAGCTTTTCTTAAATCTTCTATTTTCTGGAAATTAATAAGGTTCTCAAGAGCAACGTCAACATCTAATAATGTTTCGCCTTTGTATAATGCTCCGGATAACGCTTTATACCCCTCGGGGCTATTAATAGACTTTAAATCCTCGAAACCGCCCAATGCTTTAAGAACGCTTTTCAGCTGCTGCTGATCGGTTAATTTGGCTATTGCGTCGTGCAATTTTTTAACTTCCAACATTAAAGCTGCGGCTTCTGCAGGCGTTTTCTTAGGGAAGTCTTTCGGAAAAAGCAAAGTTGATAACATGTTAATAGCGGCTGCGCTCTTATCATCAATTTCATATCCAAACATTTGCTTGTAATAA
>JAISRM010000291.1 GCA_031273645.1 Endomicrobium sp. | reverse complement strand
CCTCATTGTCTTCCTGCGCGTTTGATATTATTTGTTTTCGTAAGCCTAAGAGCACTTCTTTATCTCCGCCTTTTGTAAATTCTGCGTTTATCAGATTTGCAAGTTCCGTTAAGCTTCTCATATTTCCTCCGTAATTTTGTTGCGCCAGTTAATTTCCGGTGATTTTGACAGTCAGTTTTGAAACTGAAGCTCTGCCGAGATCGTCTATCGCTTTTACTGCGTAAACTCCGGCTCCGGCGTTTGCCGTTAAAACCGTTCCGGATTTGCTTTGTCCGATGTATTTGTTGTCTAAAAACCAGAATATCGACGATGCGTCTGAGTCTGTATCGGCTTTAAAAGGCAGCATTTCGTTTTTAAAGTCGCCCGCTCTTAAAGTATAGACGACGTTTGGCGTAGGCAAAATTATATCGGGCGGATTGCCGTAAGAAGAAATTCCCGAAAGTTCAATATCGGGAGCATATCTTGGCGGAACTCTTCTTGGTATGCCTGCGGCTTCAAATATCGACATAATTTCCGAATCCCAAAATTCATAAACTTCGGCGCGCGTTTTTTCTTTGTCGTAATAAGGCGTTCTAAGTCCGTTTTTTTTGTCTATATAAACCGGTCTGTGAACGCTGCATAAAGTTATCGGCGATTTTTTAGGTATGAAATACGACGATACGGTTTTAGCGCAGCAACGGGTCGGCAAATCTCCCGAAACGGCGCATATTTCAACTTTTGAAACATTTAATCCTTCGTCTGAAATTCCTTCGTTTTGCGCAATGTTTTTAGTTCTGGCGGCTAATTCGGCTATTTCAAAAAAAAGAGGAGCCGCGTCTGACCTCGACATAAACGAAGTTTGTCCGGCATTATTGAATCTGCCTATCCATACAACAAGAACGTAATTGCCGAAGATTCCCGCCGTCCAAGCGTCTCTGTAAGAATAAGACGTTCCCGTTTTCCAATAGACGTCAAAAATCGAGCTTCTTGCCGCCGCCTGAATTTCTTCGCGCGGCCTTTTGTTTCCTTTAAGCATTTGCAGCGTAAGAAAAGCGGCTTCCGGAGAGACTATCCTTGCTTTTGCGCCGTTAAAAGATTTAACGAACTTTAAATTCTCAAGCACTCCCCCATTTGCAAAAGCGGCGTATATTTCGGCTATTTTCTCGGCGGATATTTCAAAACCTCCTATGGCAAGAGACGAGCCGTAATAGTCTGCGTTTTTTAAATTGTTGACGCCGGCTTTCTTTAGCGCGTCGATAAACGAATCGGGATTTATTTTTAAAAGCAGGTCTATGGCGGGAATATTTCTGCTTTGCGTTAAAGCCTGCGCGGCAAAAATAGGACCTATAAACTCTCTGTCGGCGTTTTCCGGAGCGTAAATCCCGTAATGTTTGGGGGTATCTTTTAATAAAGACATCGGATGAATTATTCCTTTGTCTAAAGCTAAAGCATAGATCAAAGGCTTTAAAGTTGAACCCGGTGAACGATAGGCCGCGCAACCGTTTACCTGTCCTTCTATCTCTTCGTTAAAAAAATCGGCAGAACCGGCATAAGCCTCAACTTCCATAGTTTTGTAGTTTACAAGCAAGACGGCGGCATTGTCAATGCCTTTTCTTATATTTCTGCGGACATAGTTTGCAATAATATCTTCCGTATCGCGCTGCAAATTTAAATCAAGAGATGTAAAAATCCGCAAATCTTTATTTTTTTCAAGAACTCTGTTTACAAAATGCGGAGCTTCAAATGCAAGATTAGAAGGCTTTTGTATGCGCAAAGGCATGTCAAAAAAACTTTCTTTGTCGATGTCGGCAGGGTATCTTTTTAGCCATTTCTTAAATAGAACCTTTCTCATTTTGTTTGCTCTTTCAGACGCGTTTGATTGGGCAAGCTTTCTTAAATTCGGGTTTTGGGGGATAACGCACAGAGAAAGAACTTCGGGAAGCGTAAGGTTTTCAATTCTGTTTGAAAAATATATCAGGCCGGCGGCTCCCGCGCCTTCGATGTTATATCCGTATGGAGCTATGTTTAAATAAGCTTCAAGAATATCGTTTTTAGAGTAACGCATTTCAATCCATAAAGCTGCGGCTATCTGTTTGAGCTTGCCTAAAATATCGGAACTGTTTATGCCGTAGAGCATTCTTGCAAGCTGCATCGTTATTGTTGAAGCTCCGACGGGACGCTCTTTTTTTAATATGCTTGTGTGAAACCCTTTTATCAGAGCCGCAGGATTAAAGCCCGGGTGAAAATAAAAAAATCTGTCTTCGTATAAAAGAGTTCCTTCTTTCAAAGATTGCGGCATGTTTTTTAAAGGAGTAAACAGCCTGTAACGCCCGTCGGGCGCAGTTGTAAGACGCAAAAGCGAGCCGTTTGAGGAAAATACCGCTTGTGAAAAACCGTATCCGCTTAAGATATGTTTTTTAGGAAAGAAACGCATAACGGCAAATAAAAACAGAACGCATAACAAAATTGCCGTTATGCGTTTTGCTTTTGAGCCGAAAATGTTTTTAATCCTGTTTTTCACAGTTGTTTGTTTTGCCTGCGTTTTTGCAGCCTTGCGTTTTGCATTTATTCTACGGTTATGGACGACTGTTTGGTTAAAGCGCTTATTTCAGGGTCGTACATTGCCGCGGCGTAAATTCCGGGAAGCGTAAACGTTCCTCTTGTTACGGCTTTGACTTTATATGTCAGCTCGGTGATGTTTTTTGAAACTCCGGCGTAAAAAATCATTCTGTCTTCTCTGGCGTCGCAGCTGTCGTAAGAGCCCGATTGAGTTCCGCTTATTATTTCAAAACACGCCGGAAGAAGATCTACTACGGCGACGGATATTGAATCGTTAAGTTTTGTCCTTACGCGTATGCGCACATTTACCGAATCGGTCATATTAAAATTTTTAACGGGGGATCCGTTGTCGCTGATAAACTCGCGCGTAATTTCAAGATTGTTTGAATATTCTTTTGTTGTTTTGTCAAAACCCTGCTGCAAAACAGCATAATAAATTTTATCCGAATCTTTAGCGCCTTCTATTGAAAACGCCGTAACGCTTCCTGAAAAAAGAGAATACGGGAAAGGATCTTTTTTAAGAGTTAAAGGCACTTCGCTTTTATCTTTTGCCGTCGCCGTTATGCGTATTGAATCGTCTTTTGATTCAAGAGAATTGCCGTAAGAAAGCAGCGCCAGCAAAATGTTTGAAGCCGATATAGTGTTGTATTTGCCGTCTAAAATAACTTTTACAAGACCTTCTGATATAGACTGCGCGTCGGCGTTTAAGTTTTGCGAAAAATGTTTATTGCATAAATACAGATAAACGGCGTTGCGCTGCGAACTTGAATCAAAATCGGAGTAAAATATAAATTTCTCTTTTGACTGAGGCTCGTAGGAATTTATAAGGCTTTGGGCTTTCTTGGAATCTTTAAGCATTTGATAGCATGAAGCAAGATATGCCGACGCTATGTCTTTTTCCCATTTCTTATGATTTCTTGAAAAGTACTCTTCAATTCTTATAAGATTGTTTGTAGTTACGAAATTGTTTCTTGTAAGAACATAATTTGCATAAGCTTTCATCCTTGCGTCGTCAAAAGAAGACGGAAGTTCTGCGGCGTAATTTTCAAGCCATGTTTTGCCTCTTTGCAAAATTTCGGCAGGAACGGGGTATCCGAGATCTTTGGCGTCGGTAAAAAAATGCAGGGCGTATATAGACGCATAAACGTGGACGTATCCGTCGGTATAGAGCGAAAAACCTCCGGAACTTTGCTGCCTGTTTCGTATTCTTGAAAGCGTTTCAGAAAATAAAGTCTGCTGTTCTTTAGGCGAAATAAAGCCTTTTCTGTCGGATGCGGCTCCGTAAATAAACGGGAAAGCCGCGCTTATTATCTGTTCCGTGCAGCCGTAAGGATAAGCGGTAAAATATCTTTTTAAAGCCGTAAAAATAATTTGCGGGCTGTGCGACGCCGTTACTTCTCTGTTTGAAAAATTATCGTACATATCTCTTGCAAAATCGTCAACTTTAAATTCGGATTTTTTTGAAAAGCCGGAATTTATTTGCGTGCGGTAAGCGTATGCCGGGCGCACGCTTACGCTTATTTCAGATTTAAAAACTTCTCCGCCGCTTGCGGCTTTAAAAATAAGATTTCCCGAACCGAGGTTATCCAAAGTTTTCAGCGTAAACTTTATTGTTTTTTCGCCGCCTTCTTTTATTTCAAGCTTGAATTTATTTTCTGAAATTATTTCAAATTTATCGTTTGTTTCAAGCCATGCTTCTATTGCGGCCGCTTTTGAACCTTCGATATTGTTTGATATGGCCGCGCTTACTTCAAAAGTATCTCCTCTGATTGCCGCAAGAGGCGCAATGGGGGAAATTATAACCGGCGATTTTACTATAGTTTCTGTTTGCGCAGAACCCGTTTTTTCCGGCGACGCGCCTGCCGCCATTACTCTTATGCGCCCGTTAAAATAGTTTGGAACTTTAAATTTGACAGTTTGAAACTCTGTTGAAGAATCAACTGCCGCAGACCAAAACACTACGGGCTTATTTGTTTTTCTTGAAAAGGGATTGAGATTTTTGGCAAGAGCGGCTGATGCTTCGTCAAGATATTCTCCTCCGCCTATTCCGGCGACTTCTTTTATTATTTTATAGTCGGGGAGAATTAAATCTACCGTCTGATAAGTTATAACTTCAAGAGCGTTTTTTGTAAAAAAGAAAGAAAGAGGGTTTGGAAGTTTGTATTGGGCGACCTGCAAAATGCCTTCATCGACGGCATATACCGTTATTTTTGCGTTTTGCGAACTTTTATAAGAAATTTCAAGCTCTTCTCCCGGTCGCAAAATTTCCGGAGCTTTTAAATCTATTTTCAGCGTTCTTTTTGAAAGGCTTATTTTAAACGGGACAGCCGCATAGCTGTGCGGGCTTGAAAAAATTTCTTTTGAATTTACGGAACGTATAAAAGAAACGTTCACGTAGGCGTTGCCTTCAATTCCGTGAGGCACGGTTATTTTCTGCGCGGAACTGTTTGAATCCGTTTTAAACCATTTATAAGCGTAAATTTTATCTTTTTCTATCGTTATTAAGCCCGCTCCGGTATAAGGGGCGGTTATGTTTAACGTAAGCTGCTGACCGGGTTCGACGTCTTCATTTTGAAGATTTATCATAAGATTTGCGTCTTTTTCTATTTTAAACGAAAGATTTGACTCTCCGGCTATAAAATAAGAAAAAGACAGTATTTTAAACCCGTTTTCGTCTTCTATTTCAATAATGTATTCTCCTGCAGACGACGTGTCAAGATCAATCTTATTGACGGAGGCTTTAACTGAAAAAGGTTTTTCTTCAAGCAGAGTTTCTTTAGTTACGGTTTGGTATTTATATATCCCGTTATTTTGTTTTACTAAAGAGGAAACATATTGCTTTTGCAGTTTTTTAAGCTTAAGGTTTTGCAATTGTATTTGTTTTAAATTGTTGTCTAAAGCTATAAGTTCTACCGAAGCGGCGCTTCCTTTATTTAAATAACTTAATTTTGAATCCGTTTTATAACCGATCAAATATTTGTAAGGCGATACTTTAACGCTGTCGTAGGAAGAGACGCCTTTTCCGCTGTCGCCTTCGTAAACTTCCGCTTCAAAAGAAAGATTATACGTTCCTCCGGAATATTTTGCCAAATCAAAAATGAAAAACGATTCTCCGGATTCGTCCGTTCTTGCGTCGGCAAAATAATCGGAAACGGTATTTAAAGAGTTTTTGCCGTTTAATCTGTAGGGGTCGGGGAACCTGAAATCGGAATATTTTGAAAATCTAAATTCCGTAGGAGAAAGAGAATAATAAGATTTTACAAGCTTGTCCTGCGCGGGCGTTCCAAAAAGATTATACGCCGATACGGCGGCTTTTAAGTCTTGCGTCAGCGTCCAGCCGGCAGCCGATGCTCCAAGAATTTTAGAAGTTACTTTTATCGTGTCTGTTCTAAATTCTTCAATTCTTACCCAAGCGCTTCCTATCAGGCGGTCAGAGTTATTGTTTTTTGTTATGTAAACGTCGGCCGTATAAGTTCCGGAAGGGGAAGAGTTAAAAGTTTTAATTGCGTCTATAGTAAAAAAACCGCTTTGGTTTAAAGTTATCGTTTTTTCAATCAAAGTTTTTCCGGAAGGATCTTTAAAAACAAATTTTACCGGTATTCCCGAAATATCAGACCATTCGTCGTCTTTAGTTATAACGCCGAAATTTATGTCGTCGCCCGGTCTGTAAATTCCTCTGTCTGAAAAAATAAAAGCTTTTAATCCTTTGGTTGAAGAATTTGAATACTCTCCGCCGACGTCAAATTTTGAATAATTTACGCTTCTGTCATTTCTGTTATAAGGCATAAAAGAAACGTCGTTTCCTTTTGTAACGACAAACGCTACCGGCTCTTTTTCTCCGGAGTATCCGGCGATTTTTTCAAATACGGCGCACCCTTGCTCGTTTGTGTATTGGGTAAGAATAGGTATGCCGTTTCTTCCCAAAACTTCTACTTTTGCGTTTGAAACCGGAAGCCCGCTGTTTATTGATATTACAAAAACATTGTATTTTTGCTTGTTATCTCTCTTAACGAGAATTCCTAAATCCGTCGCTAAAATAAAACGCTTATCATAAGGCCAGTTTAAAGAATTGGAATTTGCGTCATATTCTTTTACCGTTATAAAAAAAAGTCCGGAAGATCCTTGTGATTTCAAAAATTCGCTCAAATCTACGCTTGAATAATTTGCTTTTTCTATTGAAACTGCCAGCGGAACGATTTTTGAAAAACTTTGCGAAATATCTGACTCGTTAAAATCATAAGAATTTTTAAAGTTGGGATGTGCAAAAGATCCGTATGTTTGGGATATAAGATGATTTATTCTGTCGGGCGTAACTCTTGATATATTTACCTGCGCTTTGCTTATGCCTCTTGTTTTAAACGTAAGCTCTTTTGAACCTGCAAGAGGGAGAATAGCGCCGTTTTGCAAAAGCGAAATTTCTTTAGGAAACGCCGCGGATTTTATAATGTGGGCATAAGGTTTTTTTATAACAAAATCAGTCTGCGACGATATTCCTTCAGATATGGTTACGTATAAATATCGTGTAGCCATATCGGCAACTTTATATTTGTAAGCGTAAGAAGAATTTATATCCTGAGCGCCGTCAATGCGTTCAAGATTTATTTTTGACGATTTTTTAAGCGTTTCTTCGTTTACTTCGTCAAAGCTCCATTTATAGCTGTACGGGCGGTTATATCCCTGTCCTTCAATATAATTTCCGTCATCGTCATAATAATCTTCGTCGTATTCGTAAATATAAGAGGAATGCGATCCTTTATCGGGATTTGCAAGCGGAAGAAGATAAGCTTCTATTTTGCCGTCCAATTCTTTAAAATGCACGCCGTCGGTAAAAGAGATTTCTATAAATTGTTCGGGGTCTCCGGCGTCATTTCTTGCCGTTACGGCGTTTATGGAAGAAATTTTAAAGAATCTGTCCTGCGACGGAATGTCAAGTTCCTGTTTGATTTTTTCTTTAAATATTTTGCCGCCTGTTTTGGCTTTTGCCGAAGTAAGTTCTATTACGGCGGCGCGGTCTTTTGAGGTGATCTGCACGGGATCGGAAACGATAGTCGCGCTTCTTTTTAGCGCGTCGTAGGTTATGGAAAAAGGAGAGCGTTTATTGTCCACCGTTAAAGTTAAATTGTTTTCAAAAGATTTTTCGTCAACAGGATGCGTAAAAGAAAAAAACGCTTGGATCTGACGAGTTTTTGGGTTTTGCGGATCTTGAAACAGCTGAAATGAATTCAAATAAGCTTGAAATTTAGGGGTTTGCGTTTTATACGAATATTCGTCAATCTTGGAATTTGCGGCAAAAATATTTTTGGGAAGCTTAATTTTATATTCTTCTCCGGCCGGCCAATCGTTTTTAGGAATAAAAACGAGCTCGTATTCGTTTCTCCACTTCCACGTTCCCTCTGTATCCGGAGACATTGAAATGCCTGTAAGCTCAGCGTCAAGCTTTTCTATGTTTGCCGCAGAGTCGTTAAAGTAAAACGTTATGGGGTCGGGTTTTAAAGATACCGGTTCTCCGTTTGCATCAATATAATATCCGGTTATAGACGGCGGGTAAATGCTTGCATGCAAGCCGGATACTTCCTGCGCGGCCGCAGTTTGTTTTTTCTTAAAAAAATTCTTTATTTTTCCGATCCCAAATCCTTTTCCGGCAATATATCCTGCCGAAGCAAACAGAACGCACAACAGAACGACTAAAGAAACCGATATAATTTTGTTTTTCATTATTGCTTCTCCCTTTTTAATACTTTATTTTTAAATCTTAAATTAAATAAAAAACCATTATACAAAATAATTCCATAGTTGCGCCGTAACGGCGCAGCCCCGCAGTTTATGATACTCCCTGAATACAAGTAAGTAGTTTTAATAGAACCAAAGACAAAAATCGGACACTTTAATATCTTACAATTTCACTATAAATATATATGAGGACTACATAATGGAACAACTACATAAAAGATTTAGCACATCAGAAGTTAAAGAATTATTTACCAAATATGAGAATAAGATTACTACCAGAAAGGATATACAAGATACTCTTGGGATATCAAAAACTCATTTCTTTGAATTGATTAAGAAACTATTTAATGATTGGGCATCTCTAAAAACCCTATAAATTTTATGATTTTATAAATTTCGTTAAAAAATTCATAAAATGAATGATTTTTGTATAAGCAAGAAAGGGATATTGCTCTTTTACATCTTAACTTTTACCTTTTTCAAGGTAAAAGCATTGCGGATTGCCGCGCTTTACACGCATACAGCCAGACTTGAGCGTACTAATAGCGCGAATCGGTTTAAATTATATGTAAGATTTTTTAAAGTTATCTGCGTTGCCGCTCGCTCAAATGTTTTCTTCTGTTTCTATATCTATGGCTTATATCCGTAATATGTTTTCGTCCCTTTGCGAGTCCACTTTGCTCCGTCGTCGTATGTTTGTGTGTGTTTGCGAGGCTTTTCAACTATTGTGGAGTCAACTATAGAACCTTCTTGCCA
>JAISRM010000280.1 GCA_031273645.1 Endomicrobium sp. | reverse complement strand
GAAACATTTTTAATATTTTTAACATTTTATCTAACTCTAAAGAAAGGTAAGGAATGATAAGCAATCCTAATTCAACTAATCTATAAGTATAAGTAGTGTCGTCAAAATCTATTAGTCCCGCTATGTTGTCGTTTTCGTCAAACAAAACATTGCCTTCTCTAAACTCCCCGGACATCATTATTATATTTGCAAGCCGAACGTCGCGATGTATAAAAGTTTCCCAAAGATTGCCGTTTATTCTAAGGTCGTCAAAAACGCTTATTATTCTATTAAGAAGCGAACCCATATCGTAATCTGTACCCGTAGCTTTTTTAATTTTTGCAGAAATATCCGTTAAATCCATTTTGGCCGCCACGACTATCTCGGTTTCAAAATCCCAGTTATTGCGTTCGGCTTTTTTTTGGTTTTCTTTAAAATCAGGCATATCCTCAAAAGCATCTTGCATATCTGAAATTAACTCTATCGTTTTTTGAAAGTGAACGTCTTTATATTCTTCATGGCTTTTAAAAGGTTTATATTCAATATAATCCATTAACATATAAATATAACCGTCTTGCTCAAAGTAAAATTTTTTCTCGTCAGTTTCGTATATTTTTACAGCAGGAATATCGTTTGCTCTTAAATGATTTATTATCGCAGTTAAAGTGCCGGCGTCTCTTTCTTCCCCGTTGCGCACAACGCGCTGAATAGGTTTTAATACGTATTTTTTACCGTTTGTAAGCGTTATCAAATAAGGTTTTTGCTCTCTTGCCCCGCCGCTCAGCGCTTTGGGAACGTCTGCAATCTCGCCGCCTAAGTTTGAAAAATGTTCTTGAAAAAGTTCTTTTACTTGTTCGGACTCGATAATTTCCGAAGCGGACAGTTCTCTTTTTGTTTCATCTGATTTTCTAAAGCCGCGTTTTACGCGCTGAAATAATAGAGAAAAAAACATAACTGCAGAAAACCACATAAACGCAGCCTTTTGTTTAGGCGCAGACATTTCCTGCGGCAAAAGATCGTCTTGGACGGCATTATTTATGTCGTCTTGCAAACTTATAAAACTTCCGGGTAAAACATCGCCCGCTTCAAACTTTTCATAAGCGCTTTCCGCTTTTGCAGAGTCTTGTTTTTGAGAAATAATATTTTCTATTCCGGGCTGCTGTTTTTGCCCTGAGTTGTCATTTTGCGCAATTGCAATATTTATAAACATCGTTAAAAGGATAAAGAGCGTCAGAATTTTCTTTTGCGCGAAATTTACTATGTCTGTTATTGCGTCTGTCAATTTGGAATCTTTTTGTTGCTGCGCGGGAAATTCTATGTCAAGAATCTCCTGCTGAAACCAGTTGGGCATTTTGCCTATATTGCCCTCTTTTATGCCGCTTACGCTTTTACCCTCTAAGCCTGATAAAGCTCCGTTGACATCGGGGTAAACCGTTCCTGCATTGGCTTGCGCATTATAAAATTTCTTTAATGCGTTATAAACGCTTTCGTCTGCAATTTTATGGTTTATTAAAGCCTGCAAAAGAGCGGGAATGTCTTTTGCGTCTTGCGCAAGTTCTATTAAGCTTTGCGACAGCGTTTCAATTTCAATTTCTTGCGCGCTTTGAAGCTCTTCTTCCTGAGCGCGCGCATTTCTTACAGCTATTTTGCCGTCTTCATTGTACAAGCGTAATTCAATGCCGCCGTCAATCGTTAAAATATCGTTTTCAAAAGAAAAGTTCAGCCCGAACTCTTTGAGATATGAAAAAAGCCGTTCAATTTTTTGGTCAAAAGAAAGATTTGTTTTATTTAGAATGTTTACGCCAGCCTGCGCTATTGACAATTTTTGCGTATTAACGGCCTGCGAAGCTATCAAAAAAGCCAAAGCCTGATTAAAAAATCTGCTCTGCTCGGCTATTATTTGCTTGTAATTGGCTTGCGCGCTTTCTACGCCGTCGGAAATTCTGGGCGTTATTACTACATTGCTTATTTTCTTTTCGTTTAACAATTCAGCTATGCCGTGAGCGTGATAGCCGCCGCTTACCAAAATTATTACTTCGTCCGCTTTTGCAAGAATTTCAGCAGCGCCTTCTTTTGTCCGCGCGCCGCCCTGTATTAAAGGCGTATTTTGTTTTATGTTTTCTATAAAGATTTCGTTTCTTGTATTGTTGACATTGTAATAGTCGTTTAAGAACTCAAAATCGTCCGCTATTTTTTTTATTTGGTTTACGGAAACGTATTTTGCGTAAATATCGCTGAAAACTTTAAAATTTTCTTTAAAGTATTGTTCGTCTTTAGCAGTTAATTCATTTGTTAAATATCCTTTGAAAAACGGGAAAAAACTTTGCAAAAACGATATCTCATTTTCCTCAAAGGTTACAGCCAGCGCAGACAGTATTTGTTCTTTTAATTTTTGTTCTTGAAAAAATAAAGCTACGGGATTTATTTTAGCGTTAAGTTCTTTTAATGTTACAAATGCGGCAAGCTGCGGACTTTTTTTCTTGTCTATCCCGTAATGGCTTAAATATTTGCAAAGCGCATCTACATCTTGAAAATTGTCCGTGTCTTTTAAAATTTTTGAATATTCTCTATAATTTAGCGAGCTTTTAAGCTCGTTTAAGAACGCGCTAAGCTCCGTATTGACTTTTTTGGGCTGCAGTTTGTTTGACGCTTCATTTAGCAAAATTACCGTTTGAAGTTCCGGGTATTCGTTAATATCTATAGGCAAAAGAACGCCGTAGGACTGAAGGTCTGCGTTTATTTGGCCAACGTACTTAAAGAGTTTTTTGTAAAATTCATAGTCTTTGATTTTTTTGCCGTTATATTTATCTATAAGCGCCAAATAATTTTTGCTTTGCTGCGTTAAAAATTTGTTTGACAAATAACGTATTTCTTTTTCGGCGTCTTTTATGATTTTTGCATACTTTGCTTCATTTTCGTAAATTTTGCCTAAACGCTCTATATTTTCTTTATGAACGTTTTCATTTTCCAAACCAAAGGCGTTTTTTTTATCATTTAAAAAAGCGTAATATTCTACCCCAGTTAAACGTCCGTCTAAAACTAATTGTTCTGCTGTCTGTTTTGCAATTTCTTTGTCCTGCGTTTTAGACAGCCAAGATAAATCAACTTTTCCGCTTGCGCCTTCCAAATATACGGCTTTTACTTTATATTTATCGTCAAGCGTTTCTATGATTTGGGCAATGTTTTTTTGCGCTTGAGGGTGGCTGTGAAGGTCTTGTATGTTTACGACAACCTGCGAAGAAGAAAAACCGCTGCTCTCTATAATGCTGCCAAAAGCGCTTGAAATAATTTGATTTGTAAAAATGTCCGCAGGCATATTAGCCAAACTTGACGCCGACGCGCCTGCGGCAAAAGTTTGCGCTGAAAAAGTCCAAATAAAACAGAATGCAGTAAATACGGCAATAAATTTTTTGAAGCTCATTTTGCCCCTCCCGGTAATCGACGCGCAATGCGGTATCTGCAGATTTTTGATAACTTATATTTTCAAAAATTAAATTTTTTCTTGGTTTTACGTTTGAACTTTGCGTCTATAAAATAAAAAAAACAGGTTTGCAGATATCAAGCCGCAAACCTGTCTTTTATCTTAAAAATTTCATTGTTATATGAAGCTTCTGCGTTAAAAAGGCGCAACAATCCTATATACAATAATAAAAACGAAATCAATAAAAGACCTTTGATAAAACATAAGCTCTCTAAATCTTTTTTTTCTACAAGAAAAAACGATATTTTGCCTGAAAAAAATTTCTTATACAAAGAATTTGACAGAAAACCAAAAGAAGACAAAAGGTTTTTTTCTGCGCGCGACAAAAAGGGCTTAAACGTTCCATTATGCGTAAAAGAAGCAATAGATTTTTTTATATCGTCCGTAATATTTACAATAGCGCCGCAATATTCTTTTACAAACATTAATTTGCTTTGAAGCGACGGAGATGAATTTTTAGCGCCGCCGCCAAAAACAAAAAAAGACGCCTCGCCTGCAGCAAAAGCAAGGTCTGAAAACATAAATAAAGCAAATAATAATAAAACTAAAAATCTTTGTTTCATTTGGTTTAAGAATAGCCGTAAATTACCTTTTGTCAAGCAAAAAACAATTAAAACCGTCTATTTAATAAAAAACTTGATTACAAAAAAGCCCGCTATTAAAAGAACGAGAAATACCGACGAAAGAATATTAAAATACTTTTCTATAGTGTGTTGTATTTTGTCTCCGAAAAGTCTTAATGCCAGCGCAACCGCAAAAAATCTTCCGCCTCTTCCAAGCAGCGAAGCTATAAACAAAACCGGAAGCGAAATCTTAAACATTCCCGCGGTTATCGTCATCGCTTTATAAGGTATCGGCGTAAAACCTCCGGCAAAAATAGTCAGAAACGAATGATCTGCGTATTTTTGTCCGAGTATTTTTACAGACTCGTTCAAATCGTAAAAATTAACTATCGCAAGCCCTGCGGTTTCATAAAAAACATATCCTATGGCATAACCCAAAAAAGCGCCGCACACGCTTCCTAAAGTGCAAATAAGGGCTTTTTTCCACCATTTCAGCGGATCTGCGGCAACCAAGGGAATCAGAAGAACGTCCGGAGGTATAGGAAAAAAAGAGCTTTCCATAAACGCTACCGCAAATAAAGCGTAATTTGAACTTTTTTTATGCGCCCAGCTTACAGTCCAATCGTAAAGGAAGCGCATAAAAACAAAAGGAAGATTAATAATTTTTTTCATAGAAGATTGATTTTAGTATATTATGCCTGCAAAGGTCAAATTTTGTATAATTATACAAAATTTGGGTTTTCGACGATTTCCAAAAAAATGACAGACTTCGTCTGTT
>JAISRM010000279.1 GCA_031273645.1 Endomicrobium sp. | reverse complement strand
CTCCCACTAAAACATTTCTTGTCGGGGCAGTGTCTAAAGACGCATAAATTGCCGACGCTTCAATATTGTCCTTGTTATAATTTAACGAAAGAGCGTCTGCAGAAGTAATAAGAGTGTCGGTAAGATCCTGATAACGCCTTACTCCAAAATAAACTGCCGTGCTGTCTTCTTTTCCGTAAAATTGGCGGCCTATTACTGCGCTAAGGCTGTCAACTCCGAATAATTTGCTGATTTCAATGTTTGCCAAAACAATTTTGATTTTATTTATATAACCGCTGTTTGAGCTATTGTCGAGTTCTCCGCCCGTAATCCCGTTTTCTCCCCAAGTTCCGACATAACCCGCCGCTAACGATAATTTAACATTTTCATAAGCCGCAACAGATAATCCGAGCAAAACGTCGCTTTGAATACCTCCGTTGCCTTTGCCGTCGTAAACGGCATAAATCGAGCCTTCGCCGAAAAGTTTTACGTTTGATAAAGACAAACCGTCTGCCGCAAATGAACTTGTTGCAAATACTGCTAAAGATGCGGCTAAAGCTAAAATACGTTTCATTTAAAATCTCCTTTTTGTTTGTTTGACAAAGTAAAAAACAAAACCTGAAATCACCACCCCCTGTTTTTAATAAGCGCAATAATTCTACCATAAATGAATTTTTTATTGCAAATTCTGCGCATTTGCTCTTTTTTGCAACATTTAATATATATGGTATAATAAAAACCTTAAAAATAATGTTCATTTTTTATAAAGGAGACTTAAAATGGAGCAAACGTCTGGCGTTAAAAAAGTAGTGGTCGCTTATTCCGGAGGGCTTGACACTTCTATTATTCTTTCATGGATAAAAGAAAACTATAACTGTGAAGTAATAGCGGCTTGCGTTGACGTAGGGCAGGGTAAAGAACTGTCCGGACTTGAAGAAAAAGCAAAGCAAACCGGAGCTTCAAAAGCTTATATTATTGATGCAAAAAAAGAATTTGTAACGGATTATATATATCCTGCCGTCAAAGCCGGCGCATTATATGAAAATAAGTACTATCTCGGAACGGCTTTGGCAAGACCCGTAATTGCCGAAAAAATAGCGGAAATAGTAAAAAAAGAAAAAGCCGACGCGGTTTGCCACGGAGCCACCGGCAAAGGAAACGATCAGGTTCGCTTTGAGCTTGCTTTTAAAGCTTTAATTCCGAAAATAAAAATAATCGCCCCGTGGAGACAGTGGAATATCCGTTCAAGGCAGGACGCCATTAATTATGCAAAAAAAAGAGGAATTCCTATTCCTGTAACAAAGGCAAAGCCTTATTCTTCCGATGCAAATCTCTGGCATATTTCTTATGAAGGCGGAGTGATGGAAGACATGACAAAAGAGTATGACGAATCGATGTTTAAGATGAGCGTTTCTGCGCAAAAAGCTCCAAACAAACCTTCTTATCTGACGATAGACTTTGAAAAAGGCGTTCCTATGGCGCTTAACGGAAAAAAACTCGATCCGGTTTCTCTTATCTCAACTCTTAACGAAACAGCCGGCAAAAACGCAATAGGCAGAACCGATATGGTTGAAAACAGGCTTGTCGGAATGAAATCAAGAGGCGTTTATGAAGCGCCTGCGGCGGCCGTTTTGTACGCTGCCCATCAGGAACTTGAGGAACTTGCTTTAGACAGAGATACTTTGCATTTTAAACAGGAACTTGCGCACAAGTGGGCTGAAATAGCTTATTACGGGCTTTGGTTTTCGCCTTTGAGGCAGGCTCTTGACGCTTTTATCGAAAGCACGCAGAAATACGTTACCGGTTCAATAAAGCTTAAACTTTACAAAGGAAATATAATTCCGGTTTCAAGATATGCAAAATATTCGCTTTATTGGGAAGAACTTGCCACGTTTGAAGAAGACGCGGTTTATAATCAGAAAGACGCCGAGGGTTTTATAAATCTCTGGGGTCTGCCGTCAAAGGTCATTGCCATAAAGCGCAATAAAAAATAAAAAACGGCAAAATAATGAGGAAAGCAAATAATGGAAAATCTTGATTTTGAACAGTTTATCGGATCTTTCAGTTTTGACCAAAGGCTTGCGCAAGCCGATATTACGGGATCTATCGCTCATGTCGGCATGCTTGTTAAGACAAAAATATTAAATTTGAAAGACGGTAAAAAAATTATAGCCGGACTGTCGTCGATTTTGAAAGATATAGACAAAGGCTGGAAGCTTCCTAAAGAAGAAGACATTCACTACGGCGTAGAAAAAGAACTTATAAAACGCATAGGTCCCGTAGGCGGCAAAATGCATACGGCAAGAAGCAGAAACGATCAGGTCGCGACGGATTTAAGGATTTATCTTAGGCAGGAAACCGACGAAATCGCCGGACTTCTTAGGCAGTTTCAAAAAATATTGATAAAAAAAGCAAAAGAAAATATCGGCGTTATAATGCCGGGTTTTACGCATTTGCAGCCGGCGCAGCCTGTTTTAGCGGCGCATCATTTGCTTGCATACGCGCATATGGCCGCAAGGGATGCGGATCGTTTAAAGGATTGCCGCAAACGCATTAACGTTTTGCCTTTAGGCAGCGCGGCTTTAGCCGGAACTTCTTTTAAAATTGACAGACATTACTGCGCAAAGCTTTTGGGTTTTGAAGGCGTGTGCGAAAACTCCCTTGACGCCGTAAGCGACAGAGATTTTGCGCTTGAATTTTTATTTTGCGTTTCGGCGGTTTCCGCCCATCTTAGCCGCATTTGCGAAGAAATTATTTTATGGATGAATCCGGAATTTGCATATATAAAAATAGACGATAAATTCACTTCCGGCTCGTCTATCATGCCGCAAAAGAGAAATCCCGACTGCGCTGAAGTAATAAGGGGGAAATCGGGAAGGATTTTCGGCGATTTATTTGCTCTTCTGACGATAGTTAAATCTTTGCCGCTTGCATATAACAGAGATTTGCAGGAAGACAAACCTCCGGTTTTTGACGCCGCCGATAATATAAAGCTTTGTCTTCAAGCGGCAAACGAAATGCTAAAATCTCTGGTTTTCATTGAAAAAAACACCGTTAAAAGCGCGCGCAAAGGCTTTATGGCGGCTACCGAAATAGCCGATTATCTTGTAAGAAAAAACATTCCGTTTAGGACGGCGCACGCGATAGTAAAAAAAATAGTTGCATACTGCATAAACAGCGGAAAAACTTTAGATTCTCTCTCTCAAGAAGAATATAAAAGCTTTTCTCCCGATATCGCGGGAGATATTTTTAAATATATAGATCTAAAAAATATCGCAGCGGCAAAAACTTCTTACGGCGGCGCTTCAAAAAAATCCGTTTTAAGACAAATTGCGGTTTTAGAAAAAAATATCGGACGGGAAAAATGAAAAAAATTATATATTTTTCGGTTTTAATTTTTGCGCTTTGTCCGGGCGCGGTTTTTGGCGAAGGCTTTGAAAAGATTCTCACCCAAGATTCCTGCATTCAGTCGGCGATCGCCATACATCCAGATATTCTTATAAGCGCGCAAAATATTGAATTTGCAAATCAGAGAGTGCTTGAATCAAGGGCTTTGTACATGCCTAAGATAGCCGTTAATCTGAATTTGTCAAAATTTAACAATACGGATCCGATGGTGCTGTCCGGAGATTTTACGGGAATGCCAGTATATTTGCCTGCCGGAATAAAAAATATTTATTATTCCACAAGATTATCGGCGTGGCAGGGCTTGTATTCCGGAGGAAGAGTAAAAACTATAAATAAGCTTGCCCGCATAAATCTTGACAAAGTTCAAAACGAAGCCCAAAGCGTAAAGATAAAAGTCGTCAACAACGTCAAGAGCGCTTTTAACGACGCTTTGTATAATAAGGAAAAACTAAAGCTTATCAACTCTCTTGCCGGCAAGGCTTTGTCTGAGGCGAAATCTTCAAAAAACAAAAACTCTTATTCTTTGCATTCCGAACTTTTAAAAAAAGCGGCTGCTGCGCGCTATAATTATGAAAAAGAACTTTTAAATCTTCTCAACGCCGTCGGTTTAGAGTTAAACACCATAGCCGATATCTCCGGAGAATTTCAGCCTGAAATAAAAAATATTGATCTTAGCCGCTGCATAGTGCTTGCTTATCAGTTTAAACCGGAAATGCAGGCTACGCAGTATCAGGAATCTTTTGACAGTCTTATGCTGTCGCTTCTTTCAATGCAGCAATACCCCACGGTTTCCGCAGGAGCGGCGCAGGAGTGGACGGGCGATCAAATTATAGGAGATGCAAGCAATTGGTACGTTTCGCTAAACGTCAATATTCCGGTTTTTGACGGCGGAGCGACTTTTGCAAGAGTCAGACAGGGGAAAATTAACGTAAGGGAAGCCGCGTTAAAAAGATCAAAAACGGAAGACGAAGTTAAATTGCTTATAAACAAGGCGTTCCTCGAATATAATTTCTGGAAGCAGCAGGCTTTGCAGCTGCCGGAAGAAAGAGAAAAGTACGGCGAAGCAGATTTGGATATTATTTATAACCTCAATAAAAGCTATTATGCCCTCGAGCTTGCCGTAGGCGCCGAACTTAATTCGTATTAAAACGTAAAAACCGATGAAAAAAATAATCCTTTCTTTATTGCTTGCTTTTTGCCTTCCTTTAAACGTTTATCCTTTCTCGAACGTTAATTTTGACGAAGACGAATTTTTGATAGACGTTTTTTGGGATAAAGTTTCCTCTATTGCCGACGAGAATCGCCCTAAAACCGCTCTTGTTTTAGGCGGCGGCGGCGCAAGAGGTTTTGCTCACATAGGGGTTTTTAGGGTTTTTGAAGAAGAGAAAATTCCCGTCGATCTCGTTGTGGGAACAAGCATAGGTTCCATAGCCGGCGCATTTTTTTGCGCCGCAATATCTTTAGACGAACTTGAAAATCTTGCCCAGACGATAAACTGGAAAACCGTTTCAAATTTCGGAATTCCTTCTTTGATAGGAATGATAGTAAAGGAAGAACTTCTTTCAAACGAACAAATGGAAAAATTTATAACCGCCAATATAGGCGATTTGCGTTTTGAAGATCTCAAAATTCCTCTTGTTTGCGTCGCTACCGATTTAAATACCGGAGAAAGAGTGCTTCTTCGGGAAGGCAGCGTGGCTTTTGCCGTAAGAGCAAGCTCCACGCTTCCGGGAATTTTTAAACCGGTGGAGTACAGACAGCGCTATCTTGTTGACGGAGGACTTTCCGAAAATATACCCGTAGGGGTAGCCAAATTGTTTGATCCCGACGTTATCGTCGCCGTCGCGGTGCCCGCAGATATTACAAAAAACAATACGGATAACGTGTTTACCATTCTCATGCAGTCAATTTATATACAGGGAAGGCGCTTTGACGATGAAAATCTCAGCATGGCCGATATTGTCGTGCGCCCAGACGTTGCGGACGTTTCCGTTGCCGACATAAGCCACGCTTCAAAAATTATAGAAAAGGGATTTATTTCCGCAAAGCAGGCGGTTAAAAGCATAAAAACGACTATAATAAATAAAACGGAGGCGAAATATTTAATTGAATAAATTAGTTTTTCTTTTTTTTATTTTGATATTTCCCTCTTATGTTTTTTGCGCGTACGATACGGTCGTGCTTGGCGACATGCCTGCGGAATTTGAAGCTTATGCCGAGGCCGAAAAAGTAAAGGGCGCTAAAAAAAAGACCGCCGTTTTAGAATCTTACGCCCAACAGTTTGTTGCGCAGGCAAATTATCTTCCGGCTGAAAATATTTATAATTTTCTTATCAGCCAAAATCCTTCAAAAAAGAAAACATTTTTCTATAACATGAAGCTCGGATACATTTGCGAACTTCAATCAAGCTACGCCATGAGCCTTGATTATTACCGCAAAGCCGAAGCCCTTTATAAAAAGAATATTGAAGTAAAATTTAAAATAGGGGATATTCTTTTAAAAAGCAATCTCTACAATCTTGCCGAAAGAACTTTTTTAGACGCATTGGCTCTTGATAAATCTTCAAACTATGCAAGAAAAAGGCTTGGAGACATTTATTTCGTTCAGCATTTATATTCTAAAGCTCTCGTATATTACGATAAAATATCTTCTTATTATTACACTTCCGAAATAGTGCTGAATATGTCTGAATGTTACAGGGAGGTTAATAAAACCGACAAAGCCATACAAATAGCCGAAGATTTCCTTATTTCAAACGAATCCCCTGAAGTATTTTTTATGTCAGCCGTTTTGTATGCCGATAAAAAGATGTACAGCGAAGCGCGGGAGCGCTTGCTGCAGTCTCTTAAACTCGATCCTTCAAATTTTTACGCTTACCTCTATCTTGCCAAAGTTTGTTTAGCGCTCGGAAATTTAGACGAGGCCGATATAAATCTGGAAAAAGCTTATAAAATAAATTCGTCGTATTCGGCCGTTGATTTAATGCGTTCTCACATATCTTATAAGCGCGGAAGAATTTATGAAGCAAGACGACACGCCCATAACGCTCTTATGAAATCAAAAAGCGCTTTTACTAAAATCCAGTCGCAAAAAACTCTTAATTTTCTAAATGAAAAGAAAAAATAAGCGCGCCAACAGACTTCGTCTGTT
>JAISRM010000265.1 GCA_031273645.1 Endomicrobium sp. | reverse complement strand
GCCGACGCTTTTTCTGCGTCCATTGTTTCATACAAACGCTCTATGTATTCTTCCACTTCCTGCGCGCTGTAATGCAGATTTTCTAAATACCCCTGCTGCTCCAACGCGCGCTTTATTATTTCATGCTCCATCGCGCTGTCGCCCAAAAATTTGAACTCTATTGTGTACGGATCTAAACCTAATCTGTTTAAAAAGTATTGCGAACCTAAAAATGTGGTTATGTCCCTAAGCAGCGGGTCTGTTTCATATAAAAACGACGGGTTTGTTGAAGGTATGTATTTCCCGTACTGCCCCGTCGGAAGTTCAAATGCAGGCATTACGCTTATTACTGCTCCTTTTCCTATATACGTCGGCTCCCTGTTGCTGTTTTCTTTTGTCAAACTGCTTTGCGCGTCCGCCGGCTTTTGCCTTGCCTCTACGGTCGTGTATTCTTCTTTTATGCTCCATTTCTTTTCGTCCGTCGCGTTTCCGATTTTGTCGCTTATTACTCCGTTATAAATTTCATTTGCGCTTATTATTACCGTTCCGCCAGATATTAATTTCGCCCGCGCATTTGTGCTTTTTAGTATGTCTGTTCTGTAGTGATTTGAGGCATTCTTTTCTTCATGCCTGCGTTTTAACGATTTAAAAAATTCCCAAAATTGCACAACTACCCGCTTTTTGCGGTATTGCGTAACTGTTACTTCAAACTCGCTTATGCTGTTTACAAGCTTTTGCGTTGCTATATACAGTTCTTGCCCTCCGTATATTATGCTGTTATAGTTTAGTATTCCGCTTAATGCGTCTATATACATCGTTGAGGTATTTGCTTGTATCTGTGATTCTTTTGACGTTAATGTAGATTCATATATCCATTCTGCTACAACCGTTCCATCTTCCGTAACGTGCGCATGCGTTTCTACTCTTCTGCCTCCGTCTGTTGCATCATGCGGATTTTTAAATATGTTTATATCGTCGCTTCCGTAATTTATTACCTCTTGCGCTTTTATTGTTACGTTTCTTTCTGCCTCTATATGCCCGTCATAATTTATCAGCTGCCCTAAACGGCTGCTTGCATACTCATAATCCCCGCCTATTTTTATATCTCTTCCGGCATATATGCCCGTGCCGATTTGGCTTCCCCCTGCATTGTTGAATATTATTTCTTTTACATTAAAATTTATATCCCCTTTTGAATATATTAATGCGCCGGCATTATTGTGAACTACGCTCTTTGAATTTAACTCCAGTTCCCCGTTTGCATATAAACGCCCGTAATTGTGTATCCCCGTCTTTTCTACGCTTGCCGCATTTTTATTGTCTATTCTTACCTGCTCTATCCTTTTCTCTATATCCCCTTTCGCTTTTGCTCCGTTTGTAAATTCTTCTATCTGCCATTGGCTTTCCTCGTAATTTTCTTCGCCTTTATATCCTTGCGTTAATAGTTCTTCTATTTTTGCTTTAAACGCTTCTTCGCTTGCGTTTGTCCAATCAAAATCATTATAAATCCCTTCTACTCTTTCCTGCTCTTCTTCCATTTTACTTTGAATACGCCCAAGCCTTTCAGTTTCATCGGCTTCTTTTTGCAATATTACTATTTCTTCTTTCTTTATATCCGTTTGCTCTTGTCTGTAATTTTCTATTTCTTCAAGCTGCTGAGGCGTTAAAGCCGACGGATCGCTTATCGCATTATCGTCCATTATATCTTGCCTGTACTGCAATACTTGCGCTTCTATAGCGTCTATGTCGGGCTGTTCTAATATTACTTCTTCCGGCCGCCTTTCCGGAAGCGTCCACTCGGAAGCTTCGTATTGAGTTCCAAACATTTCCTTCAATCTGTTCTGCACATAATCTTCATCTATGTTTTCTATATATTCTATTTCCCCGTCAGATTCTATCTCTATCTCACCGCCGATTTTAAAAAATGTCTCATAATACAAATAATCGTTTTTCATTTTTTCTGTAGTGTCTTTTACTTTTAGCGCTCTTATTCTCTTTTGTACTTTATAATAACTATCCTCATCTCTGACCTCAGACAATATAGCGTACAATTCGTCTTCGTCGCTTATATTTTCTATATCGGCTATTTTTGCCAATATATGCGCCGGCGTTTCTTGCTTTGGCGTCTCTTCGTCTATAACTCCTACATCGTTAAGCTTATAATCGTCGTTTATCCCTGACGACGTTTCCAGTTCCACTTTTCCGCTGCCGCTTATTATTTTTCCGTCTTCGCCTTTTATTCCCGTTGCCTGTATGTATCCGTAATTCATTATTTTTTCCGCTGATTTTAACGATACAAGCGCCGCCGCGCTTATCAGCGCGCTGCTGTTTGGCGCATTTCCGTTTAGTATCGCTTTTTGCGCAATCATTCTGATTTCATTATCCGATACTATCTTGCCGAGATTTCTTATACCGCCGTTTGCCTGAAAGTTCATATCCCATGATTGAATTGTTCCCGCAGCCTCATTTACTATTGAATCACCCGTATTAACCGCCATATTGGCGTATGCATACATTGCGCCGCTATTACTGAAACCCGCAGTTGCCGCCGCTCCAAAATTTTCCGCTTCTATTACGGCGCCGGCCGCATTTGTTATTGACGAGCCTGAATTAAAATTTATGCTTTCTTTTGCATAAACCGTTCCCGTATTTGTTATTGCTCCCTTTGCTTTTAACAGCGACTGACCGTAATCGGCATATATCAATCCTTTATTGTTTATCAGCCCCTTAGCGCTTTGCGCATTTATAAAACCCGCTTCTATTTTCCCGTTTGTTTCATTTGTTATTGCGTTTGTTGTCAGAATATCAATGCCGCCCTTTGCATATATTGCGCCTTTATTTAACAAATTGTCCCCGCTCGTTATTTCTATTGCCCCGTCGCTTTCTATTGAACCCGTTTCATAATTAAATATGCCGTTTGCCCCGTTAAATTTTATTTCTTGCGCCCCATACATTGCCGCGTAATTATTTATAGCTCCGCTCTCAGACAATATGCTCAGTTTGTTTGCCTCTGCGCTGCCTGTGTTTTCCATTCCTTTTTTTGCCAGCATTTCTAATAGTCCGCTTACCTTAAGCTGTCCTGAATTGTTGATTTTACCCTCTGTTTCTATTTTTGCGTTTACTGCATTTATTTGTCCGTAATTATTTATATCTTTTGCCGTAACGCTTTCTATTTTTGCGTTTAGCGCATTTATTTGACCAAAATTATTTATATCTTTTACCGCCGTAACGCTTAGCTCTAACAGCGAAGTTATTATTCCGGAATTATTAATTTTTTCGCTTTTTAAACTTAATGTTTCGCTTTCTATAACTCCTGCGCCTGTGTTTTCTATCCCGTCCTCTGCTTCTATTTGCATATTGTTATATGTTGATACCTCGCCCTCATTTTTTATATACGAGCCTTTCAAAAATATTGCGTCGCCAAATATTTTTCCGCCCTCTTTATTGTTTATGTCGCCGACGGCTTTTATTTCTGTTTCTTGCGCGCCCGATATTATTCCTTCGTTTTCTACCGCGCCGCCGGTCTCTATTGATACTTTTGAATTTTCATCTAATCCAAATATTTCCCCTTTGTTTTCAACATTCTCTTTTGCTTTTATCTTAACGCCTTTCTTTCCGCTTACCGACATATCTTCAAATAATATATTTCCGTTAACGTCAAACTCTATTTCGTCTGCGCTGCTTATTAAATCGCTCCTCATTCTTACGCCTACTCCGTCTTGCGTCGCTATTACTTTGATTTTTCCCCCGTATATTCCGCCAAACGCCGTCGAATCTATCGCAAATTCCGGTTTTACTTCCTGCGCGTCCCCGTTTGCGCTTGTTACTTCAAATCTTTT
>JAISRM010000177.1 GCA_031273645.1 Endomicrobium sp. | reverse complement strand
TTTCATTATGTTTTTAAAAGAAATAATGTTAGAAAGAATATTAATATTAAAAGTGGATTCCCATTTACATGGGAATGACAAACCTTGAAAAAACAATTAATAAAACAGGCGAAGCCTGTGAATTATGCGGATTTTTTGTCGGAAAGTTTTATTCCTACTTTTCTAAATGCGCCTTCTCCTTCGGAAAAGGTTTCTACTGAAAGATCTTTTTCAAGATAGAGATGTATTATTTTTCTTTCTTTTGCGCTCATCGGGTCAAAACGGTAAATTTTTCCGGTGCGTTTTACGTATTCGACGGCTTTATCGGCCAAAATGTGCAGTTTTTCGCTTTGTTTTAACCTGTAATTTTCGCAGTCGAGAATTACTTTTATTTTTACATCAATAATATTGTTGGCTATTATTTGCGCAATATATTCTAAAGCGTCAAGCGTCTGCCCGCCTTTGCCTATTATGTAATTGTTATCGGAAGAAATGATTTTAGCCGTTACGGTATTTTGGGCAAAAGAGGTTTGAATACTGTTTATAGATATTCCCATTGCAGATATTATTGCAGTTACCGTTTTTTCAACGGCGTCGGCCGATTTTTTTGGGTCGGCGGGCTTGTTAATGCCGATGCAGTTTTCTTCTTTTGCCGATATTAAAACAACTGCCGGCTTTGCGCCCATAAGTCCAAAAAGACCGGAAGCTCCTTCGTCAAGAATTTTTATTTCGGTATCTTCTCTTTTACATCCCAGCTGCAAAAGCCCTTTGCTTATGGCGTCTTCTACGGTTTTGCCTTTAATTTCTATTTCAAGCATAAAACGCTCCGTTTATTAAACATGTTTTACTTTTGCTTCGTCTTTTTTAATTATAAAGTATTGTTCAATCATCGAAATTATGCTGTTTGTAAGCCAGTAGAGAACAAGTCCGGAAGGGAAAGTCCAAAACATAAACGTAAAAACTATCGGCATAATGTACATTATTCTTTTCTGCATAGGATCTGAAGTCGCCGCAGTCATTTTCTGCTGTAAAAACATTCCGATACCCATTATTAAAGGCAGCAAATTTAAACTAAAGCCGGATATATGCATAAAGCCGTCTGCGGCCGACAAATCTTTTACCCACAAAATCCAGCCTTCATTTCTAAGTTCATAAGTGTTTCTGAGCATGGTGAAAAAAGCCCAAAAAATCGGGAGCTGCAAAAGCATAGGCAGGCATCCGCCTAAAGGATTTACTTTTTGCGATTTGTAAACGTTCATCATTTCCGCTTGCAGCCTTTGCGGATTGTCTTTGTATTTGTCTTGTATAGCTTTTATCATAGGCTGTATGCGTTTCATTGCCGCAGCAGATTTTAAACTTTTTAAAGTAAGAGGCATCATTAAAATTTGAAGAATGACCGTCAAAATTATTATAGCCCAGCCGTAATTTCCCGTTAAAGAATGTAAAAAACTTAAAACTGAAAAAGCGATTTTGCCTAAAAACCCAAAAAAACCGAAATCCACAGCTTTTTCAAGACCGATATTGTAAGTTTTTAAATAAGTATAGCCTTTCGGTCCGAGATAAAAATTAATTGAATATTCTTTACTTGAACTTTCTTTTGGTGAAACTGCGGTTAAAGTTGTGGAATACGGATGTTTTTTGTCAAGCCTTGAAGGAATGATTTGGTCAAAATCTATTGATTTTTCAGGGATAAACGCGGCAAGAAAATATCTGTTGTCTATTGCCGTCCAGCGATAAAGCGAAGCCTGTACGGGATCTTTTTTAAGCTTTTGCAATTTGCCGGGCTTAACGGACGTATATGCTAAAGCTCTTGTTAAAGCTATATTTTCTTTGAGTTCTTTTTCATCGGTTCCAAGACCCGGCCCCCATTCAAGCTCTATTATAGGAAGCGCCGCCTCAGGATTGACCTTTTGCAGCTCTATATTCAAATTGTGCATGTAAGAATTTGTTGAAAGCGAAAAAGTTTTTATTATCTTCCAGCCTTCAAGCGAAGTGTGTTCAAAAACGATTTTTTCATTGGATTTTGAAACGATTTTATAATTTGTTCCCGGAAAATTTGCCATTACCGGATCTGCTTGCGGCAAAACTAAATCTATCCATTTGCCGTTTTTTTCTTTTACAGACCAGCTTGTTACCGACGCGCCTTTATTTGAAAAAACGGCTTTGTAAAGATCGGTTTCAACTGTTATGTTTTCTTGGGCTATATCTAAAGAGGCGGAGAGATTTGTTTTTGTTTGAGTTTTTGCGGGTAAATCTGCCTGCGGCGGCGCGGTTTGTTCTTTTTGAGTTTGCTCTTGAGCGTCCGTTTGTTTATACTGCGGAGCTTGTTGCTGAGGAGGCGTAAAAAAGAAATACCACACAAAAATAGTTAAAGCTGAACAAACAATAAAGAAAACCGTATTTTTTTGCATTTAAATGTCCTATATTTTTTAGAAGTCGGCAATCTTAAGAAGCGCAAAACCGTAAATTATGCAAAACTGCTTTTCTTTTGCCGCAACTTTTGTTTACCGGCTTTTTTGTTTAGCCGGCTCCGTCTTTTTATCAGGCACAAAATCTATTCCGCCGTCGCAAAAAGGATGACAGCGGATAATTCTTTTAAAAGCCAGAAAAGAGCCTTTAAAAAATCCGTAAATTTCTATTGCCTGATAAGCGTATGCTGAACAGCTTGGCTGGAAACGACACCTTGGAGGTAAACCCGCAGATACTGCCTGATAACATTTTATAAGAAAAAGCGCTGCGCTTTTCATCATGGTTTCTCCGGTTTATACAAACCTGCGCTTTGGAGCAAATCCAAAACGGCTTTTTTTAGACTGTTATAATCTGAGGATGCGGTCAGCGGTTTGGAAATAAAGATTATATCTATGCCAGGTTCGAGCAAATGCTTATTGGTTCTAAAAATTTCCCTCAATCTTCTTTTGGCTGTGTTTCTTTGTACGGCGGAGCCTACTTTTTTTGAAGTTACAAGTCCGAGCCTTCTTAAAGTTTTTTGCGTTTTCTTATAAACTAAAACCTTAACGATTTTATTTTCAAGCTTCAATCCGTTTTTGAAAACTTTGTTAAAATCCGTTTGTTCATGAAGCTTTTCTTTATAAGAAAACGAAAACTTTTTCATATTTAAAAGATTTGGAAAGTCTAAAGAACTTAAAAAGCCCGGTAAAAACTTTTTTGTTTTTTAGGCTGCCGGTTAAGCGCTTATTGTTTTGCGCCCTTTTCTTCTTCTTGCGCTTAAAACTCTTCTTCCGCCGGGTGTAGCCATTCTGGCTATAAACCCGATTTTCTTTTTTCTTCTGTCTTTGTTTGGCTGAAACGTTCTTTTCATTTTGTTTTAATCCTCTATGGTTACCCTTCGGGCAATATCTTTCAGATAACGATTAAGCAATGCCTATCGGCAACGCCCCTTTTTGAATATTTATAAATGTTTTGGTATTATATCTAAAAATCAGACTTAGTGTCAAACGCTGCGAATTATACGCTTAATAATGTTACACCTCAAAAGGCGCGCAAATGTTTTTAACAAAAAAAGCCGCTGCGGTTTTATCAGTGATTTTATCAGCTCCGTTTTTTATTTTTTTAAGTTTTACCGCGCAGGCTTTAACTCTGCAAAACCCTGTAAACTCTTATCCTTATTATGAAGAAAAAGTTGTTTATGAAGATAAAGAAACCGGAATATTTTTATCAGGAACTTTAACTGCGCCGTCAAAAGAAGGCGGTTTTGCCGCCGTAATTTTAGTAAGCGGCGCAAAATCTTTAGATTCCAATCAGGAAGAACGCAATCGCAGTCTTTTTTTAGCTTTAGCCGACCATCTTACGCGCGCAGGTTTTGCGGTTTTAAGGTATGACGCCTATAAACCGCTTCTTTCCGGACAAATGCCGGCTGCGGATTTAACGGAAGGCGCGCAAACAGCTTTACAATTTCTGCATTCAAGAAAAGAAATTGATAAAAACAAAATCGGCTTTTTAGGCCACTCTGACGGCGCAAACGCCGTAATTTCCGCAATCGCCGAACCGCAGTGTCAAAAAAGCGCGCAAGCGCAGTTTATGGTTTTGCTTGCTCCGGCGGGAATTTCAGGAGACAAAATTCTTTTATCCAGCGCCAAACTAACGGGCGACGCCCGTTTAAAAGTTCAAAAGCAGGAACGCGCGCAAGAAAAAGCAAAAGCGAAAGAACAGAAAAAAAACAAACAGATAAAAGCGCAAATGAAAACAAAAGCGCAGGAAAAAGCAAAAGAAAAAGCGTATGAACAATTTTTTGGGATCAGCAAAAAATCTTTAAAAGCCGAACAAAAAATAGACAAAGGCGCCTACAAAATTCTTATAAAATCAGAAGATTTACCGTCTGCAAAAACCGAGCTTAACGATTATCTGAGGAACAGCTACAGAAAATTAACTCCGCCTCCGGCAGGCGTAGGCGAAATAGATTTTATGCGCGTTAGTTTAAACCGTTTTTACAATAAACAAACATTTGATTTTGTAAAATACGATCCGTCCGGCTGCTTAAAAAAAATTAAAATTCCGGTTTTTGCTTTATGGGGACAAAAAGATTTGCAAATTGCGCCTTTAGAAAATTTTAAAGCCTTTAAAAAAGCTTTCAAAAAAAACGGCAGCAAAAACACAACTTTAAAAATATACGAAGATTTAAACCACACATTTCAAAAAACCGTTACCGGACTTTCATCGAAAGATAATGCCGAACAAGAACCCGTAAATCCGGAAGTTTTAGAAGATATAACCCAGTGGATAAACAAACAGACTTCGTCTGTTTTATGAGATTATCAGACCATGTCTTTGTTGTCATCCCGCGCTCAGACTTCGTCTGTTGTTATGCAGGTTGACAAAATAAGCGCAGCTTGTCATTCCCGCGAAAGCGGGAATCCAAGTTTACTAAAAAATTCTTTTTTCATTGCGTTTTTAAAAGGAATATAATGGTAAAAACTATATTAATATTAAAAATGGTTTCCCATCCGATAGAAACTCTCAAGTGCAGGCTGCTTAGGAATAAAAAATATTTAAAAACGCGGGAAAGACAGACCTTGAAAAATCAATGTTTGTTTTAGACATTTTGCAGCGTTCTTTTATTGCTAAAACAGACGAAGTCTGCTTTATGGGATTGGCAGCCAGTGCCTGTTTTGTCATCAATACACATTTTAAAGAGGGGCATCACTATGATAAAATTTTATTTAGCATGTTTATTTTGTTTATTTTGCGCAGCGGCCGCATTTGCCCAGCCCAAAATTTCTTTTGACGGGCAAACAAGGCTAAGATACGAATATCTCGGCAACAACTTTGATTTGGGCTCTTCGGGCAGCGATAAACGCAGTTATTTCCGTTTCAGGTTTTCCGGCGGGATAAACGCAGATTTTGACGGTTTTGCAAAAATTTACGGCAAACTTACCGCCGAAAGCCGCTCCTATATATATAATGCCTCAGGGGACGCGCGCTACAACATTAACGAAGCGGTAATAGACAGCCTCTTTATTATCGTCCCGAAACTTTTTAACTCTGTAGAAATTCAAGCCGGACGATTTGATTTATCCGGATACGGCGAAGGATTTTTAATTGCCGACGGCACGCCGCTCGACGGGTCAAGAACCTCTTATTTCAACGCTGCAAAACTTAAAATTTTCAACGAAAATAACAGCATTGAATTTATAGGAACGTACAATCCGCAATACGATAATCTGCCCGTAATTAACGATCAAAATCAAAGGCTTAACGATTCCGACGAAAGAGCTTTAATAATTTACGGCAAAACAAAACCTTCCGACAGCTTATACATAGAGCCTTATTATATCTGGAAAACAGAAGACCATTCCGCAGGCTCGGCGATTTCAAACGCCGAAACTTCAATAAACACTTTTGGCGCTTACATAAAATACAATTTTGAAAAAATCACTTTAAGAGGGCAAGGCGCTTTGCAAATAGGCAACTACAATGAACAGACCGCAGCGGCTTTCGGGGGATACGCCTACGCCGATTTTGCGCTTTGCAACGCCGTTAAACCTTTAAGTTTCGGCTACGCTTATTTGTCAGGCGACGATTACAAAAGCGACGCGGTTGAAGCGTGGAACCCGCTTTTTTCAAGATACCCGTGGAAGTCGGAAATTATGGCATCGCTTTATGCGGCAGAATCAGGCATAGGATATTGGACAAACCTGCAGATGTTTGTCGCCGAAAGCAATTTTATTCCTTTTAATAAAACGTCCGTAAAGGCAAGTTACGGATACCTTCTTGCCAACGAATCTTTTACCGGCGGGATTTTTGGCGGCGGCAAAATCAGAGGCAGCCTTTTTACGTGCAGAATTTCTTACGATATATCTGAAAACATAAAAACTTACCTGCACGGCGAATATTTTGTTCCGGGAAATTTTTATTACAACGATGCAAAAAACGCAGTATTTGTCAGAGCAGAATTTAGCGCAAAAATTTAAGAAAGGAAACAAAATAACGCGCAAAATGCGCTATTTGTCAGAGCCGAAATTAATGCAAAAATTTTAAAAACCCCGTCACTGCTACGGAGTTACCTCCGCAACAGTTAACTAAATGTCTTTAAGTCTGTCATTCCCGAATGTTGTTATACGGATTGATGACAAAACAGACACGATCTGTGTTCCACGTTTACTAAAAATTCTTTTTACACCTGATAGAGACATTCGGGCGCAGTCTGCTTAGGAGGAAAGAATATTAAAAACGCGAGGATGACAAACACAAACAAAACAGACGCAGTCTGTGTTCCATAAAACAGGCGAAGCCTGCCCGCGAAAGCGGGAATCCACGTTTGCTAAAAAATTCTGTCAGCTGAAGTCTGTT
>JAISRM010000099.1 GCA_031273645.1 Endomicrobium sp. | reverse complement strand
ATTTATTTAAACGTGGATTCCCGCTTTCGCGGGAATGACAGACACTGAGGGAATGTATTCCCACCCGATAGAAACACTCGAGCGCAGGCTGCTTAGGAAGAAAGAATATTAAAAACGCGAGAATGACAAACTGAAAGACAAACTAAAAGACATTCTGAGACGACAGACTGTGTCTATTTTGCAAAACAGGCGAAGCCTGCGAAGTCTGGGAAAGACATGCAAGCTGTTAACAATCAATTTTGATGGACAATAAAAAAGCCAAGCGGTTTTGAACGCTTGGCTTTTTTAAATGTTATTTGATTATATCAACTTCCAGTTATTTCTTCTTATAAGAGACAGGCCCTTTTTTATAGTTTGTGCGATCAAGCCACTCTTTAGGATATCCGACTTTTTGAGCCATATCCCCTTTAACGCTGATATATCCCTGATTGTATTTTACTATCAGCTCAAGAAAAAAATCTTTCCAGTCAAGACGGATATTTTCCGCATTTTCTCTTAACGCCTGCGCGTATTCATTTAAAGCTTTTTGAGGATTTTGCGCCGCCAGCGGCGATAACTTTTTTACTAAATTATTTACAAGTTCTTCGGATGCCGCCTCGTGTTTTGCCGCGCGCGCATTGATATCTTTTATTATGTAGCTGTATTTTAAATTGGAATATTCGGAAACTAAATTATAAATCCACCAAGCGCTTTTTTCATCAAAAGAGGACGTGTTTCCCAAAACATAAGATTGGGGCGTTTTAGCTACCGCAAGAGGAACAAAAACAGATTCTGCGGGCGTATCAAGCGCTATCCAAGAAACTACATTTAAAGGAAACGGCGCATCCGGCCTGTTTTGATTTATAAAAACATATCCGGTATAAAACATTGAGATCGGGCGTTCCCACGCGCCTTCAAGCTTAACGTTTGGATCGCCTACGTCGCCGCTGGGGTCTTTTGGCCCAAGATAACGAACGGGATTTCCAAACGGTCCGGCGGCAACGCCTTTTGTTAAATCAAATTCAGTGCCTTCATAATGGTCTCTGTAAATTCTTTTGATATCCGAAAGAGCAAGTTTTTTGTCAGGCTTTACCGAAAAAGGATAATCTCTTGTGGCGCCGTCTTTAACCCAAGGCGACAAATTTAGCGAAGGGGCGACTAATGACAATCCTCTCCAAACTCTGCGCAAAGAATAATAAGGATGGCTGTATTCTCCTTTGCTTACCGTTGTAAGCCAGTCCATAGGTTTGCTTTTATCGGCGGGACTGCGCATATTGTTGCGTTCAACGGTTTCAAAAAGCGTTTTCCCATATATTTGGTCGGGGTTGTCAGGGATAATATCTCTTATACGAAACTCATTTGCGGCTATAAAATAATGCCCGTCGGGAACGCGCTGGGCTGCCCATAAGCCTCCTGTCCCTTCCGGCGACGGAGCCATTTCTATCACCCACGCCTCGTTAGAATCTGCCACGGGAAGAGTTTCTCCGGTGCCGTAATAGCCGTACTCTTCTATAAGCGCGCCTATCAACAGCACGGCTTCTCTTGCAGTCTTGCAGCGTTCAAGAGCTATGCGCGATAATTCCGACGAATAGAAAATGCGTTTTTGAGGATCGGGATCATTGCCGACCTTTGCGCCGTCGGTGCATTCGCCAAACATCAAGCCGTATTCATTTACTATGCCGTAATTTCCGTCGAGATAAGCGTAAGTGCGCGCAACCTGAGGGATATGCCCTATAGGAATTGAGCGCGCATATCCTTTATTTTCATAATCGGGCGAACGATCCGGATCGACAAGACGCGGTTCTGAAAAAGCGTTATAACGCGGCAGCTCTCCGTTTGCGACGGCGCTTGCATACACCGGCCGCTTTGAACCGGCGGGATAATCTTTAGCCGGAACATAAATTATGCTCTGATCTTCTAAATCATCGTCGTCGGAATGCGCGACAAAAACGCTTCCGTCGGCGCTTGCGCCTTTTGTAACTATCATTGTTGTGCAAGCTTCAGCAACTCCCGTAAACGCATAAACACTAACAAAAAGCGCGCTAAAACAAACTGCAGCAAATTTTTTCACTGTCCCCTCCCGTTTGGTTTTATTTTCCGCACATTATACAAAAAAATCAAACGCATATTTGAAATATTTATAAGAACGCTTAAAAAGCGGGGCGGTGAAAAGCCGCGATTCTTAACTTCTTTTTAAATATGTTATAATGTTACGTCGAAAATCCCAAAAATTTAAACGTCCGCTTTATTTATCACTTAAATGCACGAATATCAGCTTTTAGAAATTATGGCATTCGGATTTGCGCTTGCTTTAGCTTTTGGATTTATAACCCAAAAGTTAGGTCTTTCTTCTATTGTCGGATACCTTTTGGCAGGCTTTTGCATAGGGCCTCTGTCGCCGGGATTTGTTGCAGATTCCACAATAGCCTCGCAGCTTGCCGAAGCCGGCGTAATACTTTTGATGTTTGGCGTGGGACTGCATTTTAAAACCGACGATTTAATCGCCGTAAAAGGCGTTGCGATACCGGGCGCGATAATTCAAAGCGCGGCAGCCACAATTTGCGGAATTTTTGCCGGAATGTCTTTAGGGCTGGATCTAACTTCAAGCATAATTTTGGGCATAGGGCTGTCTGTGGCAAGCACCGTAGTTTTGCTGAGAGTATTATCAGACAACAACGTTACCCATACGATACACGGACACGTCGCGGTAGGCTGGCTTGTCGTCGAAGATATTTTTACCGTCCTCGTTTTGGTTTTGCTTCCTCTTTTGCCCGAAATCATAAACATAAGCATGTCTTTGCAGAAAGACTGGGTTATAATTAAATCCGTTGCGCTTGCTGTTTTGCGGTTAAGCGTTTTATGGGTTTTCGTCATGGGAGTAGGCGGAAAATTTGTGCCGTGGATTTTAGGAAAAGTTGCAAAAACCCGTTCGGAAGAACTTTTTACTCTTACGGTTTTAGTTATCGCATTTACGACCGCAGTTATAGCCGCCTCTGTTTTTCAGGCTTCTTTCGCGTTAGGCGCTTTCTTAGGCGGAATGGTCGTGGGCAAAACGAAAGTCAGCCATAAAGCCGCCTCTGACATGCTGCCGCTAAGGGACGCTTTTGCAGTTTTGTTTTTTCTTTCTGTCGGAATGCTTTTTGCTCCGAAATTCATTATAGAACATCCTTTGCTTGTAGCCGCCTGCCTTGCAATTACGCTGCTCATCAAACCTCTTACCGCGACGATCGCGGTAACGATTCTGGGCTATTCTCCGCGCACGGCTTTAACGGTAGCCGCAGGTCTTTCGCAAGTCGGGGAATTTTCTTTTATACTTGCGCAGGAAGCCAAACGTTTAAATCTTACGGGCGACGCGGTTTACAATGCGATAGTTATAACGTCTATCATTTCCATAACTTTAAATCCGACCATATTTAAAAATATAACGAAGTTTGAATTTTTCTTAAAATCAAAAAAGAAATTGTGGAAAATAATGAACTCTATCGCAGACAAGAAAGGAAAAAAACGCAATAAAAATCAGGAGCTGGCGCAAAACCTGCTTCCCGCCAAAGAGCTTCTTAAAGAAAAAATAGCTATCGTCGTGGGTTACGGCCCTACGGGAAAACAGATTACGCGCGCATTAAGCGAAAATAATATAACGCCGGTAATAATTGAAATGAACGTCGATACGGTAAACGCGCTTACTTCGCAAGGCCATTTTTCAATTTATGGAGATTCTACGAAGAAAAATATTCTTGAAGCGGCCGGCATTGAAGAAGCCGACTATCTGATAATAACGCTGCCGTCTTTAAACATAACGTCTGAAACGGCCGCGCTTGCCGTATCCCTTAATCCAAAAACAAGAATTTTGGCGCGCGCAAGATTTTTAAGCAGCGGCGAACATCTTAAACAAATAGGCATTGCCGGAATAGCTTTTGAAGAGCAGGAAGTTGCCAAGTCTCTTACCGCTCTTTTGCTTGACGATCTGGAACGCCAAAAAATTTTACAGACTACGGCAGAAATCGCATCTGAGGAAAAATAATCAAACTTTGGCATACAACACGCTTGCTTCAACGGTAAGCCCGTCTGAAAAATCTACATCTTCTTCCCGCGCGCCGCATCCCCACGCAAGAGGAGTCATTTGCATAAAATCTTTTCTCAGAGTATCCTTGATATCTGCGCGGTAAAAAATTCTTTCCATAGAGACGCGATCAAAATTTTCATAAAATAAACGCTTTGCGTTTTCATCTGCGTATTCGGGCTTTCCTATCGCCGAGCGTATTTCTTTAAGATATTGGGCTTGCGGAACTATTTTTACCGCAAGGCCGCCTTTTTTCAGGCAGCGTTTAAACTGCGAGTAATTTGCGGGAGAAAAAACGTTTAAAATAATGTCGGCCGACTTATCTTTTAAAGGCGGATTAGCTAAATCTGCCGCAATCCACGAAATGTCTTTATACATATTTGCGCCATAAGAGATGCCGTCTTTTGAAATATCGATCCCGCAAGCCGCAGTTATTTGCGTTTTAAGCCTTGCAAGCGAAACTATTTTTTCAAAAAGAGAGCCTTCTCCGCAGCCAAAATCCGCAATTGAAATATTTTTTGCGCCGCAAAAATGCTTTGCGATAATTTCTGAAACGGCAATAGCAATAGGATTAAAAAAACCGTCAAGCGTTACCGCTCTTCTTGAAACAAAAAGTTTCTTGCCGTATCCGGTTTTTACCGGCTTGTTAAGAAAGTTAACGTAACCTTGTCGGGAAATATCAAACGCGTGTCCGTTTTCGCATTTAATAAACTTATCCGCAGCAAAAAAATTGCCGCGGCATAAAGGACACATCAGCATAGAAACGCAGTTTTTTAACGAACCGTCAAACATTTTCTTTTCCATAAGACCGCCGTTGATAATAAGTAATACGACCGCTAATTTTATCTAAAATTGACCCGTTTTTCAAAGCAGGGCGTTTAAAAAAGCATTGCAAAAAACAGAATTAATTGATACATTTGTATGCCTTACAAACAAGCGCGCCGCAAGAACAAAATTCTTACAAAAGTTATGAACTCTCAGCTCTATAGAGCTTTCATGATTTGCGGCGGCAAAGGAATATGTTATGGATATTTTTGAAAAACTTCAAATTCTTGGGGCTTCGGCAAAATACGACGCCGCCTGCACTTCAAGCGGCGTAAACGCAAGTCCGTCGGGCGCAGACGCGATAGGCAGCAAAGTTTCATGCGGAATATGCCACAGCTTTGCCGCCGACGGACGCTGCATATCTCTGCTTAAAGTTCTCATGACTAACATATGCGTTTACGACTGCAAATACTGCGTAAACAGAAAGTCCAACGAAAAAGCTAAACGCGCCGTTTTTACGCCGGAAGAACTTGCCGATTTGACCATACAATTTTATAGGCGCAATTATATTGAAGGCTTATTTTTAAGTTCCGGCATTATAAAAAATCCGGATTACACTTGCGAACTTATGATACGCGTTCTTTTAATTTTAAGATATGAACGCCGTTTTAACGGCTATATTCACGCAAAAGCCATTCCCGGAGCCGACGCAAAACTTATAACCCAAATAGGCATGCTTGCCGACAGAATGAGCGTCAACATTGAAATGCCTTCGCAAAACAGTTTGCGGCTGCTTGCTCCCGACAAAAGCAAAAATTCAATTTTTAAACCTATGGGCTTAATATCAGAAAATATAGAGCATAATTCAAAAGAACTTGCGCTTTACAAAAAGGCGCCCAAATTTGCTCCCGCCGGACAAAGCACGCAAATGATAATAGGGGCTTCGCCTGAAACCGACAATCATATTTTAAAACTCACTGAAAATCTCTACAAAAAATACGGGCTTAAAAGAGTGTTTTTTTCTGCCTATATCCCCGTCTCAGACGATTCTCTGCTGCCGGCTCAAGACAGCAAACCGCAGCTTTTAAGAGAGCATAGGCTTTATCAGGCAGACTGGCTTATGCGATGTTATCATTTTCAGGCAAACGAAATTTTAGACGATAATGTTCCAAATTTTAATCCGTTTATAGATCCTAAATGCAATTGGGCGTTAAATCACAGCGGCTTTTTTCCGTTGGAAGCAAACAAGGCTTCTTATGAAGATCTTCTAAGAGCGCCCGGAATAGGACCTAAAAGCGCGCGCAAAATAATTGCCGCCCGCCGTTTTCATTCTTTGGATTTTAACGACTTAAAAAAGCTCGGAGTTGTTTTAAAGCGCGCTAAATATTTTCTTTTATGCAACGGCAAAAAAGCCGATGGGCTAAAAATTTCAGGCAGTTCAGTTCTTGAAGATCTTATGTCAAAACAGGAACTTAACGCATATTCAGGACATTTGCAGCCGGAATTTGGAAATTTCCGCGAACTTTTTGAAAATAAAAAGTCTGCGCTTTTGCCTCTAAGGACATAAAATTATGAACTTTAAAAACAGCCGAATAATTTACAGCTATGACGGAAGCTTTGACGGTTTTTTATGCTGCGTGTTTGAAAGTTTTAAACGCAAAGAAATTCCGGAAGATATTTTAAGCTCAAAAGATCCTCAGCCTTGCCTTTTTGAGCAATACCGCATAGATTGCGACAAATCAAAAGCTTTAAGAGTAAAAAATTTTATTTCAGAAAAGATGGGATATGACGCTTTAGAACTTATGGGCGAAACGATGTTTACATGCCTGTTGCGTAAAGAAATGCATATGCTTGCATTTGCGCGTCTGGGCTGCAAAGAAGGATCAAAAATTATGACAATGCAGGCAAAAGACTGCGTAAACGTTTTAATAAAAGCCGTAAAATTTTTAAAAAACGAAGCGAATCTGTTTAAAGAGTTCATACGTTTTTCAGAAATAAACGGAACGCTTTTTGCTTCAATAAAACCTAAAAATTTCGTTCTTCCTTTTACGGCCGCCCACTTTAGCGAAAGATTCCCTAATGAAAAATTTATAATTGTCGATGAAACAAACAAAGCGGTATGCGCTTACGCCAAAGGCAAATGCGTAATATCGCAAGCCGACGATATCAGCTTGCCAAAACAGGTTAAAAACGACGCTTTTTACGAAGAGTTATGGGCGGCTTTTTACGATACCGCCGCAATTAAAGAAAGGATAAATCTCAAATGCAGAATGGGACACATGCCTAAAAGATATTGGGACAAAATGACGGAATTTACTACTGCGCGCAAGTGAACATCCGCGCAGCAAAAGAAATAAAGAATATTAAAAACGCGGAAATGACAGACACAGACTGTCGTTGCATAAAACAGGCGAAGCCTGCAGACAAAGCCTGTCATCCTCGCGAAAGCGGGGATACATGTTTAATATTAATATAGTTTCTAACATTATTGCTTTTAAAAACGAAATGTAAACAGACTTCGTCTGACAGAATTTTTTAGCAAACATGGATTCCCACCCGATAAAGACACTCGGGCGCAGGCTGCTTAGGAAGAACAAATATTAAAAACGCGGGAATGACAACACTGAGGGAATAGATTCCCAACCGATAGAAACACTCGAGCGCAGGCTGCTTAGGAAAAAAAATATTAACAACACGAGAATGACAACACTGATGGAATGGGAAGAAAAAATATTAACAACGCGGCAATGACAAAACAAACTGTCGTTGCATAAAACAGGCGAAGCCTGCAGACAAAGCCTGTCATTCCCATGAAAATGGGAATCCATGTTTAATATTAATATAGTTGTTAACATTATTTATTTTAAAAACATAATGTAAAAATAATTTTTTAGCAAACATGGATTCCCGCTTTCGCG
>JAISRM010000055.1 GCA_031273645.1 Endomicrobium sp. | reverse complement strand
CGCAATGTAAAAAGAATTTTTTAGCAAACGTGGATTCCCGCTTTCGCGGGAATGACAAATAGGGTGCGGAAATGACAAACCGAAAGACAAACTAAAAGACATTCTAAGACGACAGACAGTGTCTGTTTTGTTTGTGTCTGTCATTCCCATGAAAATGGGAATCCATGTTTATTATTAATAGTCTCTAACATTATTTCTTTTAAAGACGCAATGTAAAAAGAATTTTTTAACAAACGTGGATTCCCACCCGATAAAAACATTCGGGCGCAGGCTGCTTAGGAAGAAAAAATATTAAAAACGCGGGAATGACAAATAGGGTGCGAGAATGACAAAACACAGACGAAGTCTGTCATTGCCATAAAAATGGGAATCCATGTTTAACATTACCTAAATCTAACAAAACAATTGTAGGCAAGCAGATGAACAATAGTATTTTTATTGTTTCCTCAGACGGTATGTTGTAATAGCAGGCTTATATTTTGTAATATTTATCCCATAGTAATATATGGCGCAAGATAGCTTGAGGATAAATGGCTAACAACGATAAAGCATTAGCAGTTTTTGAAAACTTTGAGATTAGGCGACACTATGACGAAAAAGCGGAGAAGTGGTATTTTTCGGTGGTTGATATAATTGCCGCGCTTATATGCAAGGATTATCAAACATCTAGAAACTATTGGAAAGTATTAAAAAATCGCCTAAAAAGCGAGGGCGCAAATGAAACGGTTACAAATTGTAACCAGTTGAAATTTACAGCTGAAGATGGGAAACAGAGAGCTACAGATGTCGCCGATGTTGAAACGATATTTAGGCTTATCCAATCAGTGCCAAGCCCTAAAGCAGAACCTATAAAACTATGGCTTGCCAAAGTTGGTTATGAACGTTTGGAAGAAACTGTAAATCCTGAAATTTCAATAAACCGTGCGCGTGAGAACTATAAAGCCCACGGCAGAAGTGAGAAGTGGATACAGCAGCGTATGACGGGGCAGGAAACACGCAATAAATTAACTGACTACTGGAAAAGCGCCGATATAAAAGGAAAAGATGAGTTTGCCGCATTAACTGACATAATACACAGAGAATGGTCTGATTTAACAGTTAAGCAACATAAGCAGCTAAAGGGCTTGAAAACCCAAAACTTACGCGACCATATGAGCGAAGCTGAACTGATATTTACGGCTCTGGCTGAGCTTACAACGCGTAACATAGCCGAAAACAAAAAAGCAAAGGGAATGAAAGAAAATAAAGTAGCTGGTAAAGAAGGCGGTAAATTGGCAAAAAGAGCAAGACAGGATTATGAAAAAAATACTGGACAAAAAGTCGTAACCGGTAACAACTTCTTGCCTTCTAAAAAGAAAGAATTCCTAAAATAGCGCAAATTTTTTGATAACACTTAGGCAACACAATTAAGAAAAAGCAGGAAAATGCCGGAAAACTACGAAAATGCGCTGCTGAGGAAGCAAGAATATTAAAAAATACGGGAATGACAAAACAAAAACACTCGTCGTCATTCATCATCCATAACTTCTTCGTCTGTCAATTCCATGTCTTTGCCTGTCATCAACCCATGAAAATGAGAATCCACGTTGTTGTTTATAAAATTACATTTCATTATGTATTGAAATAATTTTATTTAAACTTGGATTCCCACCCGATAAAAACATTCGGGCGCAGGCTGCTTAGGAAGAACAAATATTAAAAACGCGGGAATGACAAACTTAAAAACAGACAGCGTCTGTTTTGTTTGTGCCTGTCATTCCCATGAAAATGGGAAGCCATGTTTATTATTAATATATTTTCTAACATTATTTCTTTTTAAAAACACTCTGTCTTATTTATCATTAACTATAGCTCCCCATTTTTTATTTTTTTTCCCTCGTCTTGAAAAGCGTGAAGTTGATATTAAAGCTGTGTCTTTTATAGATTTGTATAAATCTTTTGTTGCTTTTTCGTCAACGCCTGCCTCATCTAACAGCATGCCTGCAAATTTACGAATTTTGACCTTAGGGAAAAGAACAGCATACTCTATAAATTTTTGAATATTGCATTTGCGATTTTTAATTATTTCAATTATTTTTTCTTTTGCTTGGCTAAAATTCCAATAATCTATAAAATCTAACATGGTTCTTTCTTTATCGCTTGCTTTTACTTTTTCTCCATCTATTTCTATTTCTGTTATACCGTAAAAAAATTCTTCTTTCAATTTAATAAACTTAAATTCTAATCCGTTGATTATTTTTGTTGCTGATATCTTTTTATTTAAAATAAATGTTGTTTTTGGCATTTGTTCAGTTAGTCCATAAAAATTAAACATATTATAATAACCGACATAATAATTTTTATTTGAGAAAAAAGCATTCCCTATTTTTAGGGCATTTATTTGTTTTCCGGAAGGCAAAGACCATATAGGATTAAAAGAATATATCCCTCTCTTAATAGGAGTTAATATTTTTTTCTTTTTCAGATTGTAAATCGCTTGTTTTACATATTTATAACCTACAGGCATATAACTTTTTAACTCTTCAAAAGAAATTATATCTTTATCATAGTAAGATAATCTTGCTATTATGCCAACTTCATTTTTACCAAAAGTGTTAAATGTATTTATATTATTCATAAGTAATCCTTTATATTACTTTCTATTAATAAATATACATTATACATTGAGGGGGTGTCAAGAACATTCTATAACTATTTTATTCCCCTATTCCAAAACTATTTTCTGCCTCCAACTTTCTTTTATAAATTGTTTGTTCAAGTTTTGTCATTCCCATGAAAATGGGATAGACTTCGTCTATTTTATGGAACACGGACAGCGTCTGTTTTGTTTGTGCCTGTCATTCCCATGAAAATGGGAATCCATGTTTATTATTAATAGTCTCTCACATTATTCTTTTTAAAAACACAATGTTAAAAAAATTTTATCAAACTTGGATTCCCACCCGATAAAAACACTCGAGTGCAGGCTGCTTAGGAAGAAAAAATATTAAAAATGCGGGAATGACAAAACACAGACGAAGTCTGTTGCCTACAGATGCTGCGGAATTTATGTTAACAATTATTTGCCGCAAAACTTCATTTGTTTAAAATATAGCGCTGCTTTAAATTAGGTATATTTTTTAGTATATTGATTTGTATGGAGCCGATTGCAAATGACCCGCTTGCGCGGTTGCGATCAAAGTTTGAATTTAAAATTAAAAAAAGGAATATACCTTAAAAATAATGATTAAACAGTATGGCTTTGAAAAATATTTTGATTGTCTTTTAAAAATAATTCCCGTCAACGCCGCAGTTCTTGCCGCAATGACGGTTTACAGAATTTTTTTCTTTTTTCATTTTTCAGGCTCGCAAAGTTTTAACGGGCTGTATTTTGACGTCTTGAAAGCATTTTGGCTTGGGCTTAGGTTTGACCTGTCGGTATTGGCTTATGTAAATTCTATTGTAATTCTCATTCTTACAATATTGCTGTTTTTTAAAAGTTACAAAGCTTTTAAAGCCGCCGCTTTTGCGTTGCGCTTTTACTATTGGTTTGCATTCACTCTGATTGCTTTTTTAAATTTTGTGGATATGGGGTTTTACACATATTTTAACGAACATTTAAACATTCTTTTGTTTGATTTTTTTACCGACGATACCGCCGCATTGATAAAAACTATTGCAAAAGACTACCGTTTTTTAACCGCATTGATCTCTCTTATTATTATAAGTTTCGTCATATACAAACTAAGCTCTTTTACATATAAGATAATGACGTCAAAACACTGCATTATAGACACTGATTTTTGGCGCGCGGCTTTTAAAGCGGCGATAGTTTTAACGGTTGCCTTCTTAACTTTTTTATTTGCAAGAGGAACTGTTTCAATGTTTCCGCTGGGAACTTTTTACACGCAGATATCATCAAATTCTTTTATCAATAAAACCGCAATTTCAAGCCTGCACTCTTTTTTTGACGCAATATCTGCAAAAATGGAAGCAAGCGGGGACAAAATAAACATAGCCTCAAAATTAGGAGCGCCTCAGGAAGACGTTAATCCGTCGATGTTTAACAAAATATCGCAGGAAAACAAAGCCGCGCAGGAAATAAAACCAAATGTAGTTTTTATAATTATGGAAAGTTTCGGAGAACTTCCCGTCTTATATAACAGCCAAACTTTCGACGTTTTAGGCGAATTAAAAACACACTTTGAACAAGATACCGTTCTTTACAATTTTCTTGCCGCAGGAAGAATTACCATACATGCCATTGAATCGACGGTTTTAAATATGCCGCAAAGACCTTTTGCCATGCAAATCACGCAGACGCCTAAAGCTTTTCATCATTTTTCAAGCGCTTTTGCCGCCGTGTATAAAAAAGCCGGATATGCGACAAAAGCGGTTTACGGAGGCAGCCTGAATTGGCGGGGCATTGAAAATTTTTTAAAAGCGCAGGGGTTTGACGAAACTTACGGAGAAGGCAGCATAAAAAACGAATATAGGCACGAGTGGGGCATAAACGACGCGCAGTTTTTTGAAATAGTTCTTAGAGAACTGAAAAACGGCGGAGACAAACCAAAACTGATTTACGCTTTATCAACAGGCACTCATCCTCCTTATTATACGCCGCCCTACAATAAACCGCTTCCGCTTGAAATTCCTAAAGACGTAAAACAAATGATGCCGGAAGAAAAATATCCCGAAAAAATATTTGAAAGCTATCAGTTTGCAAACAGACAGGCCGCAAAGTTTCTTGACGAAATAAAAAAATCCGAATTTTCAAAAAATACGATAGTGGTAATTACGGGAGATCATAATTTAAGGGAAATTTACGCTCAGACCCCTGAAGAATTATTTAAAAGATACGCCGTTCCCCTCTACATTTATATGCCGGAAAGTTTAAAGAAAGATTTTGATCTTCAAACTGCCGGCTCTCATACGGATATAGCGCCGACTTTATACGATCTTTCTTTATCGTCGGTAAATTATGTGTCGGCCGGAACAAGCCTTTTAAATAATGACAAACCCAATATAGCTTTTAACAGCGAAGGTTTTATACTGTCGCAGGACAAAGCGGTTTCATTTAACATAAATACCGGCGAAACTTTATATTTTGATTTTAATGACGAAACAAAAATGCTAAAATATTGTCCGCAAACTTTACAGCATGTTCAAATGCTTGAATATTATAAAAAAACGCTGTCTGCCGCCGACGCATACTTAAAACAGACCGCAAAAGGAGAGCAATAAATGGCAACAATTCTTTTGGCTTTTGTAGGAATACTTTTGTTTGTAGCGATCATAGTCGCCTTGTATCTGCTTGTAACGTACAACGCTTTTGTCGCGTTAAAAAACAGGGTGAAAGAAGCGTGGAGCGACATAGAAGTTCAGATGAAACGCCGTTATGATCTTATACCCAATCTCGTTGAAATAGTTAAAGGGTACGCCTCCCACGAGAGAAATACTCTTGAAGCCGTCATTCAGGCAAGAAATATGGCTATGGCAAGCAACGGCACTATGGACGACAAAGCAAAAGCCGAAAACATGCTTAGCGGAACGTTAAAATCGCTTTTTGCGCTGTCTGAAAATTATCCAAATCTTAAAGCAAACGAAAACTTTTTAGAACTTCAAAGAGAGCTTAGCGACACCGAAAACAAAATACAGGCCAGCAGAAGATTTTACAATTCAAACGTCCTTGCAATTAACACAAAGCTTGAAATGTTTCCAAGCAATATAGTCGGAAGAATGTTCGGTTTTGAAAAACAGGAATTTTTTAAACTCGACGAAAACGAACAGGCGGCAAGACAGGCCGTAAAAATATCTTTTTAACTTTAAAATCATTGATTTACAAATAGGATATTATGGCTAAAATAACGACTTACGATTTTATAGATTCAACCAAAAGAAAAACCGTTTTGCTTATGGTTTTGTTTCCGGTAAGCCTTGTGATTGTAGTTTATCTCGTTTTACTGCTTGTAGGCGGTTTTTCGTCAAACCCTGATCAAAACAACGTTTCAGCTCTCGATTCTGCAAATTCCATAGCGATAATCGTTTTGCCTTTAGTTTCAATAATATCAATAATCTGGGTTCTAATAAGTTATTATTTCGGGCAGAACTTTATACTTCACACTGCCGGCGCAAAACAGCTTACGTCTAATACGTCCGGAGAAAAAGAAATTTTAAGAATCGTTGAAAACATAGCCATAACCGCAGGTCTTCCTATGCCTAAAGTTTATGCTATTAACGACGATTCTTTAAACGCTTTTGCAACGGGAAGAGACCCCAAGCATTCTTATGTCGTTCTTACAAAAGGCATAATCAACAGGCTTGAAAAATCCGAGCTTGAAGGAGTTATCGCCCACGAAATGTCGCATATAGGCAATAGAGACATACGCCTTATGCTTATAATGGTTGCATGCATAAGCGTTTCAACTATCGTTGCCGAAATTCTTTTGAGAATGGGGTTAAGTTCAAGAAGTAAAAACAGTAAGAACAATAACGGGCAGATCATCATGATAGCTCTTGCCGCAGCTTTTTATATTCACGGTTATCTCGTAGCCCCGCTTATACAGCTTGCAGTTTCAAGAACGAGGGAATTTCAGGCAGACGCCACGGCGGCGCTGATAACGAGAAATCCCGCCGGTCTTGCAAACGCTTTAAGAAAAATATCAAGAAATTCTACGGTTAAAACTTTAAACGACAAACAAACTATATCGGCATTGTGCATAGCAAACCCTCTTGCCGCAGATAAAAAAGATTCTCTCTTTGCAAAGTTATCCGGACTTTACGCAACGCACCCGCCCATTGAAGAAAGAATAAAAGCTTTAGAAACTATGGACGGATACCGTTCGTAATTAGAACGGGTATCGTTAGTTCGTAAACGCTAAATCAAATAAAAAAAGGCAGACTTTGCGTCTGTCTTTTTTTATTATTTTCTTTTCATTATTTCAGGGAGTTTTGTTTCGTCGAAAGGGGTGGCGCTGGGCGAGGGAGATATTTTTAAGACAATTTTAAAAACGCCGTTTGCGGCAAGCCAATTGCTTTCGTTTGATTTTCCGGGAGAGGTTTTTTGAATGAAAATATCAACCGACCCGTCTTTATTTTTCTTTAAGTTGTTCAAATATCCCAAAGAATATTTGTTTGCGGGATTTTTGATTAAAAAGCCGTCGGCGTCATAGACGGCGGCAGTCCACGAAACTCCGGCTTTTGGAAAATTATTCTTTGAAAAACGAAGCAGGTATTTATTTGCCTGCGCGTCAAGTTCGGCGTTTTCTGCGTCGGAAACGGCAATAAAGCGCAAAGCTTGCGGATCGATGCTTGCGGAAATATTTTTAAAAGCCGCTTTTGCTCTTGCATAATAGCCGGATCCGTTTTTAAATTCCGGAAGTTTATTCCATACCTGCCCGCCGTCTTTTACAATGTTATCGCTTATAAAAAACTGTTCCGGAAGATACTTGATTTCATTCATAACTGCGTCGGAAAACATTTCCGGATCAAAACGCATTCCGGGCGCTACGCCTATGTCAAGAGTATTGTCAAGCGTATCTGCGTCGCGTTCAAAAGGCGGATTTGAAAGCATAAGAGAATTGAGCATATTAAAAAATTCGCTTACCGGCAGCGCCTGCATCTGCTTTAAAGGCGGCTCTTTTGAAAGAGAATCGTTATAAGAGTATTTCATTTTCTGCACGATATAAATTTTTCCGTAAGAGCTTAGAAGGGACGTTTTAAAAGACTGCCTGTGCTTATTTAGCGTTTCGTAAAAACCGCTCGAAGAACTTACCTTTACGCCGTAAACAAAAAAAGCCGAAGAAGTATGCGAACGTATTTCTTTAAAGCCTTCCGGCAAAGTTCCCGCCCAGCCCGGACCTGAAACCGCAAACCTGAAAACTCTTTTCACATCGGCAAAATCGGCGCGCGAAGAAGCGATGAGATCTGACCATGCGTTAAATATTACAAAACTTGAATTTATCTGCTGAGAAAAAGGAATTTCAAATAAAAGCGGCTCTTTAGAAACGTCGATCCAAACAAAAGAATAAATCATATCCCTGTCGGGATAGGGGAAATTTTTGAATTTATCGTCGGCGGGAGCAGACGCGTGAGAAAAAACATTTACCGGCTTATTGGAACTTCCGGGCAGAGGGTTTGTCATAAAAGTTTTCATAATTTCGCCGTAAACAAGAGGAAACCCGAAAACATAAGCGTCTTTTGCAGCGCGTATAATTTTAGAATCGCCGTCTGCGTCTGAAAGAGGATTGCCGCCCGATTCTTGTTCGTAAATACCGCCGCATGACGATGCAAGCGCGGCAAAAATAAAAAAAACGATTAACGCCTGTATTTTTCTCATATGAAATTCCGTTAAACTAAAAAACATCTACGCTCACAGGACAGTGATCCGAACCTAAAACGTCTTTTTCAATTCCCGCGCCTTTAAGCTCTTTTAAAGCCGCGTTTGACGCAAAAAAATAATCTATTCTCCAGCCGACGTTTCTTGCGCGCGCTCCCGTTTTATAATCCCACCACGTGTAATTTGCTCCCTCTTTATTAAAATGCCTGAAAGTATCAAAAAATCCGGCTTTGACAAGATCGTCGAGCTTTTCTCTTTCCACAGGCATAAAACCGGAATTGCCTTCATTTTCTTTAGGTCTTGCAAGATCAAGAGGGAAATGAGCGGTATTGTAATCTCCGCAGATAAAAACTTTTTTATTCTTAAATTTTTTTAAATAGTTTATAAAATAATCGTAAAAATCAAGCTTATACTGCAATCTTTCGGGGGAAGCTCCGCCGTTTGGAAAATAAATATTAAAAAGAATAAACTCATCAAAA
>JAISRM010000048.1 GCA_031273645.1 Endomicrobium sp. | reverse complement strand
CAAGCTCTTTGCCAATCGCTTTCAAAATACGGATTTATTAAAGTGTCCGACATAGTTTCGGCCGACATAGTAATTTTAAACACCTGTTCCGTAAGAGCGCAGGCGGAACAAAAAGCTTTTTCGTGGCTTGGCAGAGCGCAAGAGTTAAAAAAGCAAAAACGGGATCTTAAAATAGCTGTGATAGGCTGTATGGCTCAGAGGCTTGGCGAAAAAATATCAAAGCGGTTTAAAAGCGTCGATTTGGTCATCGGAGCAAAAAACTTACACAATGCGGCGCAGCAAATACTCTCCCTTAAAAAAGAACAATCCGAAGTTCCTGTTTTAAATAATACGCCGCCGGCGTCCGTCCGTCCGGCTGTTGAACCCGTCGTTATAATGCGCGGCTGCGACAATTACTGTTCGTATTGCGTAGTTCCTTATGTGCGCGGGCATGAAGTAAGCGTTGACTGCGAAACTATCGTAACTCAATGCGAAAAAGCCTCTCAAAACGGCGCGCAAGAGATAATGCTTTTAGGGCAAAATGTAAATTCTTACAATTATAAAGGCGTTAATTTTGCAAGTCTGTTAAGAAAAATAGCAAAGATCCAATCCGTAAAAAATCTTACTTTTATGACAAGCCACCCTAAAGATTTAAGCGGCGAACTTATAAGCGCAATGGCTGAAGAACCGAAAATAAAAAAATACATACACCTTCCCATGCAGTCGGCATGCGACAAAATATTAGAATTGATGAACAGAAAATACACTTATGCGCATTACAAATCTCTTATAGACAAAATAAGAGAAAAAATTCCGCAAATCAATATAACAACCGACATAATAGTGGGGTTTCCGCAGGAAACCGGCGAAGATTTTAATCAAACTTTACAGGCGGTCAAAGACATAGGCTTTAACGCTTTATTTGCGTTTAAATACAGTCCGCGTCCAAATACAAAAGCCGCAGATATGCAAGACGACGTGCCTCTTGCGGAAAAAAAGCGCAGACATAATTTAATTCTTGAAGAAGCCAGACGCGGAAAATAAATTTATACAAACTTAACATGAAAAAATTGACGGGATTGATTATCGTAATAGCGCTTATTTGCGTTTCTTTTTATTTTCAAAAAAAGATCGGCGTTTTTTTTGATACGCCCTATGAAGACATAATAAAAACGTATTCGCAAACTTTTTCAACGGATCCTCTTTTGATTAAAGCCGTAATAAAAAGAGAGTCTAACGTAAAACCCGACGCGCTGTCTCCCAAAGGAGCGGTCGGGCTTATGCAGATAATGCCTAATACCGCAAAAGAAATAGCCGCGCAGCTTGAAGTCAAAGATTATATTGAATATATGCTTAAAGACCCCGATTTAAACATAAAATTTGGAACTTATTACTTAAGTTTTCTTATGTCTTATTACAAAAATAATTTAATTTTGGCTTTGGCGGCCTACAATGCCGGCATAGGAAACGTCGATGCATGGATAGCCCGCGAGCCGGACGTAAAAACGTCGGTTTTGAAAATACCGTTTAAAGAAACAAAACGCCATACAAGAGCGATACTTTTTACTTACAGAATTTACAAAATAAAAGAAAAAATAGGACGGGCAGGGATTGCGGTTTTAACGAAATTTAATTTCCGCGCCGGCTAAAAATTTATGCCAGAAAATAAAGATAACTTAACTCCGTTAATGCAGCAGTATTGGAATATTAAAGCGCAGTATTGCGGCATGATACTGTTTTTTCATCTCGGCGATTTTTACGAGATGTTCGGCGATGACGCCGTAAAAGCGGCTCCGGTTCTTGAAGTTGTGCTAACCCGCAGAACCGGCGTTCCCATGTGCGGCATTCCTTTTAAAGCGGCCAACGCATATTTAAGAAAACTCATATCAAAAGGCTATAAAGTCGCCTTATGCGACCAGCTTGAAGAGCCTTCCGCGTCAAAAAAGCTCGTCAGGCGCGGAGTTACAAGAGTTATAACTCCCGGCACCATACTTGAAGATACGCTTTTAAGCGCAAAACAAAATAACTTTTTAATGTCGGTTGCGTTTGATGAAAATAGCGCCGAAGCGGCTTTTTGTTTAGCAGACATTTCAACCGGAGACTTTTTAACGGCCGCAGCCGATGTCAAATCGCTCCAATCTGAAATTTCAAAATACGATCCCGGAGAAATTCTCGTCTCTTCGTCAAACTTTAAAAATAAACACTTTTGCGTCTTTATCGCAAATCTTAAGACGCCGGTATCGGAAGTCAGCGATAGTTTTTTTGATATAAAAGCTTCAAAAACAATAATTGAAGAAACATTTGGACAAAACGCCGTCAAAACTTACGGGCTTGATAAAAAAGAGGCGGTCTGCGCATGCGGAGCGGTTTTAAATTATATAAGGGAAACGCAGCCTCAAAGTTTGGCGATATTTTCGGGCATAAAATTTTTAAAAGTCTCGGATTTTATGCATTTAGACGCCGCAGCCGTAAAAAATCTTGAAATACTTTCCTCAATGTCAAGCGGAAAAACGGAAAATTCTCTGCTTTCCGTTATGGACTCAACTAAAACTTCAATGGGCGCGCGGCTTATAAGGCAGTGGCTTATAAAACCTCTTTTAAACCCTGAAAAAATAAAAAACAGACAAAACGCCGTTAAATATTTTATTGAAAACTCCGACGTCAAAACGAAAATCGCAGAAAAATTAAAAGGCGTTTCAGACATTGAAAGGATAACGGCAAGAATATCGTCTCAAACGGCTCATCCTAAAGACATCGTCGCTTTAAAAGAATCTCTTATAATAATAAACGAAATTTCGGATATTTTAAAATCCGTCGAGGGTTTTAACGTCCAAATACCCCAAAACGCCCAAACGATTTCGGAAATATCGTCTTATCTTAACGACGATCCTCCGGTAACGTTAAAAGACGGCGGCGTAATTAAAAGCGGGGTAAACTCCGAACTTGACGAATTGAGAAAAATATCAACCGACGTTAAAGCCTATATTTCAGAGTTAGAATCAAAAGAACGCAAATCCTGCGGCATATCAAATTTAAAAATAGGCTACACTTCGGTTTTCGGATATTACATAGAAATTTCAAAATCAAATATAGCTCTTGCGCCAAAACACTATATCAGAAAACAGACTCTTGCAAATTGCGAAAGATACATCACGCAGGAACTAAAAACCCTTGAAGAAAAAATTCTGTCTTCGCAGGAAAAAACGCTGCGCCTTGAAAGCGAAATATTTAACGGCTTAAGGCGCGAACTTTCTTTACGCGCAGGCGAAATTTTAAAAACTTCGCAAATTATTTCAGAGATCGACATTTTTTGCGGCTTTGCTTCAAACGCTTTAGAATACAATTATTCTTGTCCGCAAATTAACGAAGAAAATACTCTTTCAATTGAAGAAGGCAGACACCCCGTGGTAGAGCGGATATTAAAAAACGGAGAATTTACCGCAAACGACGTTCATTTTGACGATTCGTCGAGAATCATGATACTGACCGGCCCGAATATGTCGGGAAAATCAACCTATTTAAGACAGACGGCTTTAATAACGATAATGGCGCAGACGGGATCTTTTGTTCCCGCAAAAAGCGCAAACATAGGAATTGTGGATAAAATTTTTACAAGGATAGGCGCCGGAGACAATCTTGCCGGCGGCGAATCTACTTTCATGCTTGAAATGTCCGAAACCGCAAACATCTTGCATCAATACACAAAGCAAAGCCTGATAATTCTCGACGAAGTAGGCAGGGGAACTTCCACATACGACGGAATGTCTATCGCATGGGCTGTAATAGAATATTTTGCAGACGCGCTAAGAGCCCAAAACAAAGGGGCAAAAGTGCTTTTTGCCACGCATTATTTTGAACTCACACAGCTATCCCAAACTCTTTCTGGCGTGGTCAATTTCAGCGTTGACGTAAAAGAATGGAACGGAGACGTAATATTTCTTCATAAAATAAAAGAAGGCAGCGCAGATAAATCTTACGGCATACACGTTGCAAAAATAGCGGGCATTCCACACAAAGTAATAGAGCGCGCTTATAAAATTTTAAGAAAACTTGAAACAAACCGCATAGAGCCTTTAAAGCATGAAGATAGTTCTCAGCAGGAATTTTTTTATGCAACGGAGCCTCAAATTTTAGTAGAATTAAAAAATATCGATTTGAACGGCTTAAGTCCTATTGACGCTTTTAATCTTATAAGAGAATGGAAACAACAGTATATGAATACAGAGGCCGGCAAGTAAAAGCCGCAATCGGCTTCTTAGTTTCGGGGGGGGGGTATAATGTCAGTTACTGAAAAAAGAAAGCATCACAGACTGCCGGTTATCAAACAGTTTGGAGAGCCTGTCATAATGCAAATCGGCAAAGAGTCGGTTCCCGGAATAATTCTGGATTTATCCGCCGACGGAATATCGATGATGACTTACGCAAATCTTTCTGTGGGAACTGAAATATGTCTGAGTATCGACATTGCGGGAATTAAAACAAATCCCATGAACGGCAAAGTAGTGTGGTCGGTGCAAAAAGGCGAAATGTGGCGCACGGGGATACATATATCGAGCATAAATTCGCTCGATTCAAAACACATAAACAGAATGGCGATTGATTTTAACGACTGCGAAAACAAAATATTATTGGGCGTTCCCGACGTCTGCGTAGAAAAATGTTCTTATTACCGGATATGCCAAAAGCCGCAAAGAATAAAATAGATTGAATTTATGCCTATAAATATATTATCTCAGTCTGTCATCAATAAAATAGCCGCAGGGGAAGTAGTCGAACGTCCCCTTAACGCCGTTAAAGAGCTCGTTGAAAATTCTCTGGACGCATGCGCTTCGTCGATAAACGTTGAAATATCGCAGGCAGGCAAAAAGCTTATAAGAGTTGCCGACGACGGCTTTGGCATGGATAAAGCCGATTTGGAACTCTCGGTTTTACGCCACGCCACAAGTAAAATCAACAGCTTTGAAGACTTGCAGCATATTCAGTCGATGGGATTTAGGGGCGAGGCTCTTGCCTCAATAGCGGCAGTTTCAAATTTTGAAATAAAAACGAGAAAAAGAGGCGATTCTTCCGGCTGGAAACTTTCAGGCAAAGGCGCAGAAAGCTTTAACGTGATCCCATGGTCCGGAGCGCAGGGAACAATAACCCAAGTAAGCGATTTATTTTTTAACACTCCCGCAAGACGAAAATTTTTGAAAAGCGATTCAACGGAACGCTCTAAAATAATATCCTGCCTTGAAGAAACCGCCATGGCAAATTCCGAAGTCTCTTTTAAACTTATTTCAGAAAATAAAACAATTTTTTCAAGTTCAAAAACCGATAAAAAAACAGCCAGAATATCCGATATCTTAGGCGCAGATTTTGCCTGTAAATTAAAAAATGCAAAAGCGTCCCACAATACCACGTCCATAGACATATATTTTACCGGCAGAGACGATGCCCGAAGCGACAAAAAATACCAATACCTTTTTGTAAACTCAAGACCCGTAAATTTTCCCAAATGGCTTGCGCACTGCGTCTATAACGCCTACAGAGAATCTATTGCGCGCGACAAACATCCGGGAATTTTAATTTATATAACGATAGATCCTTCAGACATCGACGTCAATATACACCCCGCAAAAAGAGAAATAAAATTTGCCGACGAAAGCGGTCTTTACGACTTAATTTATAAAACTTTGCGTTTGCAGCTGACGTCTCACGCTCATCCGTCTCTTCGTCCTGTCTCAGCGCAAAACCCGCTTCAAGAGCGCTCCGTTACAGATACTTTTCAATACCCTAAATCTGAAACGCCCTCAATGCA
>JAISRM010000023.1 GCA_031273645.1 Endomicrobium sp. | reverse complement strand
TCCTAAATCAGACCCGCCTATGCCTATGCTTATAACGTGTTTTACGGGTTTATCGGTAGCGCCTTTCCATTTTCCGCTCCTTACGTCGTTTACAAAACCTCTCATTTTTTCCAAAACTTTAACAATGTCGGGCATAACGTCTTTACCGTCGACTTCAACGGCGCCTTTGCTTACAATTTTTCCGTCTTTCATATCTACGTTTCTTAAAGCGGTGTGCAAAACGGCGCGGTTTTCTGAAGTATTGATTTTTTTGCCGCTAAACATCGCTTCAATAAATTCTTTTAACCCGCAATCTTTTGCAAGGTCAAGCAGCAATTTAATAGTTTTGCCGTTGATATTATTAAAAGAAAAATCAAAATAAAGCTTGGATTTTTTTCCTTGAAGCTCTTTTATATATTGTTTTGCATCTTCGGCATTTTCCGGCGCGCGAAGCTCTTTGATAGTTTTTTCAGACATTTCTTCATAATGCTCCTCCAAAGCCTTATAGCTTTCGCGTTCCGTAAGGGTTGGTTTACCTGTATCTCCCCTGTCTGTTTCAACTTCTTTAGTTTTTACAGCTGCAAGTAAATTGATAAGTTTTTGCGATGCTTGGACAAGTTTTTTGGTTAGTTCTTCGTCATAGCTTTCGGCGTAAATTCTTATGGCGTTTTCCGTGCCGGAAGCTCTCAGCTGAAGCCAAATTATATCGTCGATGACGCCTTCTTCCTGAAGTTTCCCGGTCTTTTGGCGTATTTCATCGGTTTTTGCATTTCTAAATCCTAAATACAAGCCGTCCTGCTGAGCTATGGAAACAAGTTCTAAATCTTTAGGAAGACCAAGCTCTGAGAGCATTTTTGCTATCTCTTCTTTTTCTGCCGTCTTAAAGAAATCTACGGCTGCGTTTTTTGCGCCGGCTTTTTCTTCTTCGGTTTTTCCTAAATCGGCCTTAGCTTCGACGAATGCCGGCTCATAACCTATTTCGCCGTATATTTCGTCAAGAATGTCGGAATATGATTTTCCGGTTATCAGCGGGATAAGATACATCAGCATATTTGCCATTATTCCGTCTTTATCTTTTATCCACTCTTTAAACAATATGGTGCCGGAACTTTCCATTCCCAAAATAACGTTGTTTTGCGGATCGTTGATCTGCTCGGCTATGTATTTTGAACCCACGTTTACGGAAGCCGTTTTTACGCCGAACTTTGCGGCTAAATAGTCGAGAATATGCCCCGACGGACTTGTGCGCACAAGCAGATCGTTAGAAGAAAAACTCTTTTTTCCGTTTAAAGAAACATAGGCCATAATTAAAGCCATGTCATTAGGCGTAAGAGCTCTTGTTTGTCCGTTACGGGAATATAAAAGCGTTCCGAGTCTGTCTGCGTCAACGTCGGTCGCCGCTCCTATCGCCTGCCTTGACGAATCTTTCTTTGCAGCCTGCGTGATTGCGTTTTTAAGATTTTTTAAATTAGCCTCGTTAGGTTCCGGCGCTCCTCTGTCGTCGTCAAAAACCGCTCCGTAAACCACATCGCGCCACGCATGGCGTATTTCTACATTATCAGCGTCTATTCCCAAAGCGGATAAAACTGTTTCAAGTAAAACGGGAGCCGCGCCGTTATTTGCTTCAAATATCAAATACGGAGCGTCTTTTTGTTTTTCTTTAATAGTTTGTAAAAGTTCTTCTTTTGTAATTGAAAAAAAGCCTGCCAAAAACCCTACAAGCAAGTCAGCATACTAAGCGCTTTCTTGGATTGCAGTCAGCGTTTTTATTTTGCTTTCTTTGCTTTGAGGACTTACATATTTTACGGCTTTTTCGCCTAAACGTTCTGCCTCGACTACGCGCTCCATAGCGGCTACAAGCATGTCTTTATAATCATCCGGAGCCTGCGCCCCGCCGATAGTAAATTTATATCCGGTATCTATGCCTTTATTGTGGCTGCCCGTAATATTTACGGCAAGACCGCCGTCTCTTGTATAAAAAGAAATCAAGGGCGTCGGAACTTGCGAATCAAACAATTCTACGTCAAAACCGTTTGCGGCAAAAACGCCGGCCGCAGCCTGCTGAAATTCATTTCCCGCATATCTTGTGTCGCCGCCTATAACGACTTTTATCGTATTGACTGGAATTCCTTTTTCCCGCGCTTCTTTTATCGCAATATCGGCCTGCGCCTGAGCTATTATCTGAACAGAACTTAAAGTAAGAACAGAGCCTATGGCGCCTCTTACTCCGGCCGTTCCGGGCGCTTGCGGCATTGCCGTGTAGTCAAGCCTTTCGCCGTTTCTTAAAGCTTGGGCTTCGTCGAGAATTTTTGCCGCAGTTGCATTCGGATAAGCGGCATACATCATGCGCGTATCATGCGTTACGGGCAAAAATTCATTAAAAAGATTTGTCGCAAAAAGCAGTTTTGTAATTTCGTCCATATTGCCGTTTTCAGCATCTAATTCTTTTAAGCGTTTTTCAACAGCCGCATTTTGCCAAGACTCCGGCTGTTTGGCAAGAGCCGGATTTTGATCGACGAGATCGGTAAAACCGTATTTTTCCGCTAAATCAAAAGACAAACCGTTTATTGCGTTTATATCAAAAAAGATATTGTTTTGCGCCGCCCAATTGACAAAATTTACGCCCAAAGCGTAAACTCTGGGCGCAAACAGGTCTGCGCCGAAATTCAAAGAAGAAATCTGAAATATTTTTGAAAAATTAGAAATAAATTCAGACATTTTCTCGGAAGTAAGTTTTTCACCGTAATCCTTAAGCAGTATTTTGTCTTTGGCCTGAGCCGAATATTTATTTTTTATCAGAATATTTCCCTCGGCGGTTTCAGAAACATTTATAAAACTTTCAGAATACAGTCCGTCTTTAGAATGCATTGAAATATCGCCGGTATTTTCGTCATAAACAAAATTATAATATCCGCCTGCGGCTTCGTTTAAATAGTTTACAAGCTTTAGCACATTGTCGCGGCTGAAAGGATATTTTTCAAGAGACTGCGCCGCAGAGATAAAAAATTTGGCGGCCATTTCCCGCGATTGCGCGTCATTTTTTGATATTGAATTTGAAATTATCTGGGAAAACATTGAAAGCGCAAGGCTTTGCGAAAATATTACGGACTGCTGGCGCGCCTCGCGCTCGTAATTCTCCCACGAATCTTTAACGCCGCCGGACACCATAGGCGTTAAAACTGCATAAGATATGCTGTCTTTGGCAAGCAAATCCGCCATGCCCTTGCTGTGATAGCCTCCGGTCACGCAGACTATTACGTTTTTTTTGCCCTGCGCAAGCGCTGAAACTGTCTCGTTAAAAACGGCTTTTGAATTTTTATTGGCGCCTATGCTGCGGTCTTTAAAAAGAGCTTTTAAAAAGATTTCGTTTCTGTCGTCATTAACGGCGTAATATTCTTTTAAAAGAGTTAGATCTTCTTTTAGATCCGCCATAGTTTTATTGTAAAGAGAATATTTTTCCCACATGGAAAGAAATTTATCAAATCTGCTTTGAAGATAAGCGTAATCGTCGGCAGAGATGGAAGTTTTCAAATAGTCTTCAAAATACAAAAGCATATCGCTTAAAAAAGAGACTTCAATTTCGCTTCTGTTTTTGGAAAGAGACGTTCTGATATTTTCAATAAGCAGCCTTTCTTCCGTTACCATTTTTACCGGATTTATCTGTTTTGACTTTTCGTTAAATTCTATAAATTTTACAAGATTATCGCCGGAAACTTCCAAATTATGCCGTTTAATATATTCTATCAGCGG
>JAISRM010000021.1 GCA_031273645.1 Endomicrobium sp. | reverse complement strand
AATGCTGAAAAGATCTAAATCTCTGCCGAGTTTTCTGTGATCTCTTTTTTGCGCTTCTTCAATTTTATTTAAATATCCGTCTAAATCTTCTTTTGTAAAAAAAGCCGTTCCGTAAATTCTTTGAAGCTGCTCTCTTTTTGAATCGCCTCTCCAATAAGCTCCCGCGACGGATAAAAGCTTAAAATATTTCAGAGCGCCCGTTGAAGCAATATGAGGGCCTCTGCACAAATCCGTAAAATATCCCGACTTATAAATAGTAACTTGCTCGTCTTCTATAGCGGAAGCTATTTCGGCTTTATACTTTTCGCCTTTTTCCTGAAATTCTTTTACGGCTTCGTCTTTAGATTTATAAGAGCATTCAAAAGGATGATTTTCTTTTATTATCCGGAGCATTTTCTCTTCTATTTTTGCAAGATCTTCGGGAGTAAACGCTTCTTTTCTGTCAAAATCATAATAAAAACCGTCTTCAATAGCCGGACCTATGGCAACTTTTGTATCCGGGAAAAGTTCCAATACGGCAGCCGCCATAATGTGAGCGGCAGAATGCCTTAAAGTGTCGAGAGATTTTTCATTGCTCATTTTATTTTCCTATTCCTAAAAAATTTATTTACCAAAGATTGTTCGAGGCGTTTTTTAATAAATATTAAAAAACGAACCCTGAAAAACAACTTTCAGAATTCGTGTAATTATAGCAAATTTTCAACCGTTTATTTCTGCCATTTTTTCAAGGTTTTGCCCAGCAGACCGCGCCTGCAGACTTCGTCTGTTTTATGGGACACAGACAGTGCCTGTTTTGTTTGTGTCTTGTCATTCCCATGAAAATGGGACAGGCTTCGCCTGTTTTATGGAACATGGACTGTGCCTGTTTTGTTTGTGTCTGTCATTCCCATGAAAATGGGACAGGCTTCGCCTGTTTTATGGAACATGGACTGTGTCTGTTTTGTTTGTGTCTTGTCATTCCCATGAAAATGGGACAGGTTTCGCCTGTTTTATGGAACATGGACTGTGCCTGTTTTGTTTATGTCTTGTCATTCCCATGAAAATGGGACAGGCTTCGCCTGTTTTATGGAACATGGACTGTGCCTGTTTTGTTTGTGTCTTGTCATTCCCATGAAAATGGGAATCCATGTTTAATATCAATATAGTCTCTAACATTATTTCTTTTAAAAACGCAATGTACCCAGACTTCGTCTGTCAGAATTTTTTAGCAAACATGGATTCCCACCCGATAGAGACACGCGAGTGCAGGCTGCTTAGGAAGAACAAATATTAAAAACGCGGGAATGACAAACTGAAAGACGACAGACTGCGTCTGTTTTGTTTGTGCCTGTCATTCCCATGAAAATGGGAATCCACTTTTAATATTAATAGAGCTTCTGACATTATTTCTTTTAAAAACAGAATGGGAATGATAAAACAGGCGCAGCCTATCCCATAAAAACAGACGAAGTCTGTTTTTTCAAAGGTTGTTTATTTAGGATGCGCGGCGCAGTTTTGAAAGCGCGACTTGAGCTTTTTGATGCTGCGGATTTAAACGCAAGGTGAGTTCCCATGCGCGTTCGGCTTCAAAATATCTGCCTTGCGCATAAAGTATAAGACCTTCATTATATTTTTTATCAGCGCCGGCTTCGTCTATTTCGGGCTGTTCTGCGGCAGCGGCCGGTTCGCGCTGCGGTTTTTGCTCTTCTATCAGTTTAGTAAGTTCTGCGACGGATTTATCTATATACTCTTTTGCCTTTTCGTGATATTCTATCGTCTTTGAAAAGTTGTTTTCTTTAACGAAAGTTTGAAGCTTTTCCATAATTTTAATACATTTTATCCATGCTTTGAGGTTAAATTTTTCAATTCCGGAACGCAAAAGTTCGGATGCTTTTTTATCAAGTTCTTCTTCGCGTTTTTTTAATGCTTCAAGTTTCATAGCTCCGTTAATTTTATCAATATACTCGTTGATTTCGTCGGTCTCTCCCGCAAAATGAATGTATTTGTTCCATTCTGACAAAGCCTCTTTATAATCAATATTATAATAAGCGCAGTACCCCTTTGCATAAGTGAGCTTGCCGAAGTTCAGTTCTTCTTCGGAAGAAGCCGTTTGACGCATATCTTTGCGTATTGCATTATAAAAATGAAGAGGAGATTCAAAATCGGGATAAGATACGACAATAACCGAAAGCATATCGGTAGCCCTCAGATACTGCCCGCGGTTATACAATTTTTTTGCGGCTTGAAATTTGGCTTCCGCTTCCTTAAGAGAAAGTTTTTCTTTATTTAAGGCTTCTTTTGCTTCGGCGTAAAGTTCGTCTTTGTGTTTGTTTGCCGACCATTTATAAGACAAGCCGAACCTGTGTATGAAATCAATTTCTCCAAAGTCTGCGCAATAATCAAAAGAAAAAGAAAACGCGCTTACTCCAAAACCAAACGTAAAATGTTCGGGATAATACCCCGCCCTTAAAGCATACTTTTCGGCAATAACGTAAGAAATGCCGGTATGTAAATCTGCAAATTCATCCTCGTATTTTAAATCTGCGTATAAATTGAGATAATCACGGGTTTTAAATCTGTAATAGACGGGAATTTCAAAAGCGGAACTCAGCCTGAATATTTCGGGAATATCGTCGGAATTTGAATCAAGTTTTACTTGGCCGTAAATAAAATTCTGCGCGGAAAAACCAAGCCGTATATTGACCGGAGCGCCTAAAACCTCAAGCCCTTTTATAAATTTTGAAACGCCGGCGTCGGCAATAAAAGTTCCGCCGCTTTTTTTATACAAATCAAAATAGAGATATTTAACGCTTAATCCGTAGGCAAGCCCTAAAGAATTTATCATTCCCGCGCCGCTTAAAATATAATCCCATGTGTTGACGGAAGAATCAAAACCTTCGCTATAGACGCTTTGCCTTATATTAACTTTTCCGCTCGACAAATTTGATGCGGATGCGCCGATATAATAATTTTTGCCCGCGTTTAAAACAAAAGAAGCGGAGTTATACGAACTGCCTTCAAAAAGATTATAATGAGAAAGACTGACCGCGCTTACCTGATTTAAAGCCATTACCGACGGATTATATTGTATAACCGAGGGATCGTCCTGCGCGGCAAAAAGAGTTTCGCCTGCGCCAAATGAAGCTACGCCCGAACCGTGCGATAAAAAATGTTTTCTCCGTCCGGAAGAAGCAAAAGAAATCTGAGTTATCAGAATTAAAAATACGGTAAGTATTATTTTATGATAAGAATTCTGCATTTTTCGGTTTTAACGCGCCCCTGATATTTTTTTGTCAAAATCGCTATGTAAGTTCCGTTATACAAAGTTCTGCCTGAACCGTCTCTGCCGTCGTACATTATTTCCGACGACGTTCCGCCGACGCTAAAAGTTTCGCCCGATTCCCAAACTTTGTCGCCGTATTCCGAATACAGCGTTATCTTTGCAGAGCCTGCGCCGTCCATATTGTAAACAAATTTTGTTTTTTCTCCCCTTGCGGGATTAAAAGGGTTTGGAGCATTATAAAATTTTTCAACCATGCCTCCTGTAACAAAAGGAAATAACTCAGTCTCGTATTCTGCTCCGTATTTGTTGACAATTCTCATATACCAATAATACTGCTTTTTATGATTAAGCCCCGTTGCAAGAAAAGAATTTGCATTTGCTGCAGGCTGCTGCTGATATTTTTCAAGCGAAGTTTTATCGCCGTTCATTCCCAGATAAAATTCATAAGAAAGAACGTCGTTGCTTTCATCCGTATATATTATCCATGAAAATTTTGTCGCATCAGGCAGTTCTTCAACCGTTTCTTTCGGGCTGATTTTAACAAAACCGTAAGGTCTCGACGTTACATACCAATTGCCCGACAGAGAATATTCGCCGATTATATAGTAATCGTTTTTTGCTGTATAAGAATAAGAGTATTCCCCCTTTGGCAAATCTAACTCTTTAAAATAAACGGAAGGGCGCGTTGAAGCGCTCATTGTATAAGTATCTGTTGAGCCGTCGGGATGCGTTAAAATAAGTTTTGGGTATCCCGCGCTTGGAGGATTTTCATACATATCGTTGTATTTAACCGTAAAATACGCCTTGCCCTCATTTGGAACGGAATAATTGTTTTGTTTGTGATCATAGAGCAGTATATCCGTCGATACCGACGGTATATAATCGTATTCCTGAAAATAATACGGCGCAAATTCATATACTTCCTCAGACATGCGGCTTCCCGCTTCAGACATAATAGCGGCGTCGGCGTTAAACCATTTGTAATACATAAAAAAAGCCGACTCGCAAAAAGTCTGAAAAACGTCCAGCGAAGCGCCCGTATGAGAGCTATACCATGCAAAACCTCTTGCGGCAAAAACCGCAAAACATAAGATACAAACAAATAAAAGTAATAATTTTTTCATATTATTTAAGATTTTTTATTGCCTTTTAACATACAGCCTCAGTATTTAATGTAGTAGTTAACAACATAGTTTCCCTGTCTGTTTTCGGCTACGGAATAATTTATTAGTTTTCATAATTTTAAGTACTTACCTTTTGTTGTTCTATATCAATTATAAATTGTTCAATGCACTTAATTATTGTATCAACATCAAAAGCATTCAAGTCTTTTTTTCTGTTCCTATCAGCAGAAATAAAATATTTCTGCTTTTTTGGATTTAAAGGTAAAAACACAGAATTATCCTTTTTATTTGCATAAAAAGATATGCAATATTTGTCATAAGCTCCAGATATATGAACTAAAGATGTATCAGGAGTTACTATAATATCGCTACTTGCTGCAATTGCAAAATATTGTAGAATGTTCAACTTATCAGTTTCTCTAATGCCTGGTAAACAAGTAAATTTTTTATTCATTTCGTTATTTAATATAGCTAAATCCACTTTATCAGCAAACTTTGAATTCAGAATATTGATAAATTCTTTAAAAAAATCATAACTCACAGATATCTGTCCGCCAGATGAGTTCAAAAGAACTCTGATTTTGTTTTTATGCCAAAAATCATCAAAATTTTTTATTAACTGCGTGTCCATCGGAACATGATATTTTATATTATCTCTATTTATAAATGGCAAAAAAGGAGTTAACTCTAATACTCTTGAAAAATGGATCCCTTTGTCTGCCAAAGATGGAATGACATAATCATAATTTTTTAGCCCTTTTTTTTCGTAATACATGTCATCTCGTTTAGAAATTATCATCTTGTATTTTGGTGACAAAATAGCATCACAGATAATATTATATTCTGAAAAAAACAAATCAAAATCAATATATACATCCCATTGATTTCTATTTCTTAGATAAGAAAAAATGTTATTTGTCATAACGATATCAACCAAAGGGTTATTTTTAAAAACTTGCATTTCATAAGGTTTTACAATTAGACCTATTTTTATATTAG
>JAISRM010000154.1 GCA_031273645.1 Endomicrobium sp. | reverse complement strand
TTGTTAGCAATAATGCCACAGTTTCCGGCGGCGCAATAAATTCCGTGTCTTCGCTGATAGATTTTTCAGACGCGTCGGCGGAGTTTTACAATAATAGGTCAAAAACCGGCGGCGCGATTTATGCGCAATCGTCAACCGTTACATTTTCGGGCGGCTCAATTAATTTTTCAACAAATATTGTTTCTGCGCAAGAAAATTCCGGCGGCGGCGCAATTGCCGCTGATTTGAGTTATATAAATTTTGATTCCGGAAATATTTTCTTTTTAGCTAATTCTTCAACTGATACAAGCAATTCCGGCGGGGCTTTGCTTGCAAATGATTCTGAAATTAAGTTTGAAAACAGCAATGTTGATTTTACCGAAAACAAAGCCGGTAAAAACGGCGGCGCGATTTATGCGCAATCGTCAACCATTACGTTTTCTGCAGGCTCAATTAATTTTTCAACAAATATTGTTTCTGCGCAAGAAAATGCCGGCGGCGGCGCAATTGCCGCTGAGTTGAGTTATATAAAATTTGATTCCGGAAATATTTCTTTTTCACAAAATTCTGCAGCTGATGCAAGCAATTCCGGCGGAGCTTTGCTTGCAAATGATTCAGAAATTAAGTTTGAAAACAGCAATGTTGATTTTACCGAAAACAAAGCCGGTAAAAACGGCGGAGCGGTTATGCTTGAAAACTCCAATTTTAACATATCTGCAGGAACTACGAATTTTATTAACAATAATGCCGCAGTTTCCGGCGGAGCCGTCAATGCCGTGTCTTCGCTGATAGATTTTTCCGGCGCGGCGGCGAAGTTTTACAATAATATGTCAAAAACCGGCGGAGCAATTTATGCGCAATCATCAACTATTTCGTTTTCTGCAAGCGCAATTAATTTTTCAACAAATATTGTTTCTGCGCAAATAAATGCCGGCGGCGGCGCAATTGCCGCTGATTTAAGTTATATAACTTTTGATTTTGGAAATATTTTATTTTTAGATAATTCTGCAACTGAGGCAATCAATTCCGGCGGCGCTTTGCTTGCAAATGATTCCGAAATTAACTTTGTAAACAGCGATGTTAAGTTTACCGGAAACAAAGCAGGTAAAGACGGCGGCGCAATTGCAAATCTTAATTCGTCGGTTTATGTTGTCGGCGACGAAGGAGTTGCCAACGAAGGCATAGTTTTTTACCGTAATAAAGCCCTTTCCGGAAACGGCGGCGCGATATATAATGCAGGGCTTCTTAGCATTATTGAAGAAGACCGCGCAGAGTTTCAAGAAAATACGGCAAGCAGCGGCGGCGGCGGCGCGATATTTAATTCAGCCGACGGTATTATTAATTTTTCCAAGTCCATTGGAATCTTTATTGAAAACACAGCAGCTAATGGCGGAGCGATATATAATGAGGGTGAAGAAATAAAATTTGATTCCGGCGGCGCTTCTTTTTATCAAAACTCTGCGCAAAACGGCGGCGCTTTATTTATTTCAGGCTCTTCTGTTAACTTTGACGCAACAAATACAGAGTTCACAGAAAATAATGCCGATGTAAATGGCGGAGCAATATATTTAGAAGATTCGCAATTATTTTTGAATGCCGACGGCGCGCCTATATCATTTAGCGGAAATACAGCCGGAGGCGTTTCAAACGACATATATATGAAAGGCGCTTCAAACTTAAATATATCGGGCGATTCGTTGGTAAGATTGGAAGGTGGAATAAAAGCTGCGCGTTCTTCATTGAATGAGTTTGGGCATGAAATAATAAAAACCGGTTCCGGCGTAATGGAACTTGGCGGAATAAATGATATAGAATCCATTTTTGATTTAAAGGAAGGGGAACTTCGTTTATTGCAAGATGTTTCTTTCAAAATTCACGATGCGACAGTTTTTGCCGCCAATACAAAATTTAATATGCAGAACGGAAGTTACGATACGGCGGAGATTTCTTATCTTGGCACAAGCGGCGATATTGCTATTGAAGTTTCAGCGGACGGCGGATATGATAAAATTATAACTAATAAGACAGAAATCACGGGAGGAAATCTTTTTATAGAAACAGGAATCGGCGGCTACGACGATCAAGAATATTACATCGTAGTTGCAGATACCGGAGAATTGACCGGAAAATTTGATACAGTGCAGGGAAAACAATATGATACTTTTGTGTTGGGCGATTTGCTCTACGACATTTCTTATGTAGATGACACTTATATAAAACTTACTTTAAGCGGATACGAAGCTTTGCGCTTTGCAAACATCAATAAGTTTACTTATAATCAGCAGCAAGTGGCAAACGCCCTTCATAAAATTTCAATGAATGATCCTAAGGGGCATATATTAAAAACGATGAACTATATGAAAAACAAACTTTCCGACGAGCAGGCGCAAGCCGCTTTAAAGCAGCTTTCCGCTCACTTTCTGTCAAACTTTATCAGAAATTTTGCCGCCGACAGCCCAAATAATGAAATATATGATAAGATAAAAAAACATTCTTCAAAAGACGGCGGGCAATCGGGAGCATGGGCTCAGATGAAAGGCGGAGTAGAAACATTTAAAGGCAACGACAATTCCGAAGGCGATTATACCAACAGTTCAATCGGAGCGATGGCCGGATATGACAAATATCTTGATGCAAAAAACATTCTCTACGGAGTATATGCAAGATTTAGCAAAGACAGCATAGAACAATATTCAAATAAAGCCGACGGACAGAAAAACGGTCTCGGGCTTTACGGCGGATATATAGAAGACGAATGGGAAGTTAAAGCTATGCTTCTTGGAAGTTACGATATTTTTAATACGAAAAGACATATTCAGTTGATTGACGCTACGGCAAAAGCCGATATCAGCGCGTTTACGCTTAATTGGGATATGGAAGGCGCTTTGAAATTTAAAGTAATAGATAATGTTGTATTCAGACCTTATTTAGGGTTTGAACTTGAAGACACTAATTACGGCAGCGTTAAAGAAAAAGACGCGCCCGGAGTAAATTTGGAAATTGACGGCGGAACTTATCTTAGAACTGCCGCAAGAATCGGAGCCGGAGCCGAATATACAAAAAACATAATTAACGTTTACGCCAACTTAGAAGGAAAATATCTGATAAGCGGATATGAGCCTGAAATTCAAAGCGCATTTGAAGGCACTGATGTTGAATTTACAAGTAAAGGAACAAAAGAAGGCAGGATTGCGCTTGGGATAGGTTTGGGAGGAGAAATACAAGTAGCTTCCGCATGGAAAGTGTATATAAACGGCAATTATTATTTGGCAGAGAACTATTCAAATATATACGGAAATGCCGGAGTAAGATATATGTTTGGTCAATAATCTTTTAACTGTAAATTGTCCAAAAGAGTTGATTGATCCGGCTGCTTTAATAAAAATAAAGCAGCCGGATTTTTTTATGATCGTTAACGTCCCACGCAGTATGTCGTCTTTCAGTTTGTATTCCAGCGTTTACTGAAAAATTATTTTTACATTTCGTCTTTAAAAAGAATAATGTGAGAGGCTATTAATAATAAACATGGATTCCCATTTTCATGGGAATGACAGACACAAACAAAACAGACGAAGTCTGCAGACGCTGGCTGTGATCCATAAAACAAATGAAGTCTATTGTCTTTCAGTTTGTCATTCCCGCACCCTATTTGTCATTCTCGCGGAAGCGGGAATCCACGTTTGCTAAAAAATTATTTTTACATTGTGTTTTTAAAAGAAATAATGTGAGAGACTATATTAATATTAAACGTGGATTCCCATTTTCATGGGAATGACAGACCTTGAGAAACAAGGCCTTGAGAAACAATTGACAAAACAGACGAAGTCTGGGTGGGCGGATTTTAAAAAAAATAAAAAACATTGAAACAAAATTGCTTTTAAGCTATAATAGCACAGCTAAAGATATAAATTTTTGTTTTAAGGATTCTTTGTGAAAATGAAGAGAAATCTTGGCGCATCCATGATGGAAATTCTTATAGTTATTATAATCCTGATGGTTACGGTATCCATGTGGTCTATGAACAGAAGGCAGCAGCTTCGAGTTGTTTACTATGCCGAATCGGAAATACTTCGCAAAGATATAGAGGACAAGCAATCAATAGTGTTTGCGGCAAAAGGCAGTTATTATCCGTTAACTCCGCCTACAAGCGTAGGCAATATAGGCGGCATTGAAATGGTTGACGCTTCAAAAAATAATTATTTTAGAACTTTTGTAGTTACTGACGTTACCCCTGATCGCGGATATACAATTATAATGTACGGCGCGTCCGATTCTCCTGCAGCGGGTTTGACGGTATCTTCAACGTATGTCAGAGGACAATGAACGCGCTTTGCGACTTTACTTATAGGATAAATTTATGAAAAAGAAAAAAGGCATGACTTTAGTGGAAGTTATGGTTGCAATGCTTATATTATCTTTTGCAGCGCTTGGAGGAGTGGCTTTTTTTGTAAACGCTTTTAAAGTTAACTATAACTACATGGATTTTGCGTTCAGGCTCGATCACGCTTTAAGATATGTGGAACGCATTAAAATTCAAAGGAAAAATTATCCAACCTACGGCGCATTTCCTAACCTTGGCGCCACCGAAGGATTTACGATTTTTTTTGTTGACAGCGAACCTGACGATCAATGGGCTGCCGATCCGTACTTTTTAGAAAATTATTCGGCGTCGGCTGTTAATGTTGCGGGAACAGCATATCCGTATGTTCCGTATGGAAACCAAGAATACAGACTTTCTGTAAGCACTGGACCTCCGGGTAATGGTGCTGCGCAAGGCGCAGGCAACCCCGATAATATTTCTCATAGTAGCACTGCGATGTTAAGAGAATATTTTTCAAGTAAGTACGCTCAAGGAACATATGCGACTTTCCCGGGAGCTTGGAGTTATAATTATACTACTGCGGGCGCGCCGCAAATGTTTATAAGTGTATCTTATAATGCAAACATAGCCCTTCCTATCAATAACAATGCTTTCCATGTTTTGTACGATGTTCCTTATACCCCTTTAACGCAATATATAAGAAGCAATGCAAGATATACCGCAAATCTTACTATTCCTTTGCGATATTATGTTGCTGAAGCCCAGCCTTGGCTTACATTTAGACACTATACTTCATACTCATACTTATACATATATACTAATCATTATAATACTGCTTCTATTCCTACTGCAAGCACCACATATGGAGCTCATGTTGGATATTGGGTGGGGTACAGCACTATAAGGCCAATAGATCCGCCTGCCGATTTGGATGGTAATCCTGACAGCTTGACCGATTATGGCAACCCTGAAATTATTACGGCAAGCTTAGCAAGATTTTATACTGCTTTACCGACAAATGATACACAGTTTATGAATAATTTTGTTGCTCAGTCAAACGGATATCCTTCATTTCCGCCTACTTATTATTACACTGTCGGCGAATCTATGACTGTTCCGCCGGACAGATATTTTTATGTAGGTTATTTTTATACAGGAGATAGAGGAGGGTTGTATTTATCTTATGCATGGAGATACAGCGTATATCAAGTTACAAATTATTCATACAACTCTACTTCTAGTGTTGTTTCATATTTATATAGCTATTTTACTGATAAAACAACATCGGCTTCTCATCTTAGCGTTAACCCCGGTCCTAATACTCTTAATAAATTAAGAGCTGCAAGATACAGAAAAAGTATTTATATATCCGTATATCCCGTAACAAAAAACGGAGAAAATAATGTGTCAAGCGTAGAAGAAGCTATAAGTATTGTGAGAAATATTATAAATACTTATTCTAATTTAAACGATAGGGTTAACGCTCTTAAAGCGTTTGCCAATAAATCTGAACATAAGTATAAAACTATTGTTATACCTTTTATGAATTTATATGCAGATAATGTCAATTCAACTTTATCAGAGGATATATTTCAATGAAAAAAAAGAGCGCTTTTACTTTAATGGAAGTAATGGTTGCAATGGTATTGGTGGGCATATTGTCAATATTATGCGCCTCAATGCTTGTTTTTTCATACTCAATGTTTAATAAAGTTGTAGGACAAAAAGATTCCGTAACGCAGTATAAAACTTTCCGCTTTAAAGCAGAAAGAGTGTTTAGAAATATGACAAGAGTCGGCCCAATAATAGGAGAAATAATAGATGAAGGCGCAAGGGCAGGACAGCCTCCCGCTAATGCGGCTGAAGACCTTGAAGCGATAAAATTTAATGTTGATTATTATCATTATCCTTATGCCCTAACCGGAAGAATTTATGCAAGAAAGTATAATGAACCCTATATTTCAGGCGACGGGCTTACTGTTACCACCAAATATGTTTTTCCTCCTAACCTTGCAGCCAGTACCGTTTTGACTCATATAGATCCGGGTCATTGGAGCGGGTTTGTCGGAAGGAATGTTTCTGTGTATAGCTGTCTTACCAATGAAAAATTAGACGAAGATTATAAACGCTATATGTTTAGGCTTGAAACAAGCACAATAACTAATTTTAGCGAAATTGCCATGTATGAATGGGAACTTACAAATAATCAGCAGATAAAAATTGACAGTTATGACGGCGCCGGAACTAATCAGGTAAGCGTGTTTGGTCCGCAGGGCGTAGCTGTAAGGCAGCCGTATTATCCTCCGGAAAGTACCGGCAGTAAAGAAATCGTTTTGAGAAACGTAGTTGATTTTCAGGTTACCGCAAGGCTTAGTAATTTATATATGGCAAGAATTATAAGAAGCGGGTACAGCGATATTGCGGTCGTAAGGCTGTATATAAAACTTGAAGATGATAACTATACCCAATATACAAGCGATTTAATTTTCGCGAATAAATCTCTTTATGCTAATACCGATACTTTTTTTACGACATTTGAGAAAGCGAGAATCAGACCATAAGGGAGTTTCAAATGCAAAACAGAAAAGGAAGCATCCTTGCAGTAGTAACTATATTTGTTTTTATTTTCATGCTGCTTGGAATGTTCTCTATGAGGATAATAGTTATGCAGCAATCGGCTTCAGATGCCGAATTGTATTTTACAAGAACTCATTATGCGGCTTTATATACGTCGGAAAAAGCGCTGTTTAAGATAATGCAATTAGAAAATATTGCCAATGATACAACTCCCGCGGGAGCTGAAAGGAAGTTCTTGCAGACTACCGGCTCTTGTTTAGGTTATAGCGGCGGGAAGTGGTATCCTTTAACCTCTGCCGAGATTGCTGCAACAGAAACGGAGCTGCGCGATACAAGCTTTGGGGAAAATTCCGGTATCGTCGTTGAATGCAGCGTAGAGGAAGAGCTAACTCCAAGCGCAAATGACGGTTTTATAGCCGGAACAACTGAAGCTACCGCCGCTCAGCGCGCAAATGCCGCAAATTACGGAACTTATAAATATTATGTAATAAGATCAATGGCGACATTGTATAACGATGTCAATGATCACAGCAAAGGGTTTTTATCTCAGGCAAATGATAATTTGCATTTTGTCATAACTTATTCTTCAGGACCGTTAGGCGTCAGTCCGAAGAAATACGAAGAGGTAGATTATCCGGACGGCAGCGATGATATTAACTGGCCGATTTATGTCAGAAGCGCGTATCTTAATTCAGTATTTACACAGCAGCCTTTGCCTATGCACAGATATTTTGTAAGGGGGAGGAGATAAAGACGTGATAGGACTTGATCTGGGTTCAAAATACATAAAAGCATGTTCTGTTTTTCAAAAGGGAGACGGAAGTTTTACGGTTTATGCGGCTATGACTGCAACCCCTAAAGAAAACAGGGATAAAGAAGCCGTAAACAAAGCAGTAAAATACCTTTTAAGACAATTAAGATTTAAAAATAAAGATTTATATTTATCGGCCGGCGGTTCAGACTTGCTTGCCAGAGATTTTGTTTTGCCTAAAGTAAGCCACGACAAATTGCGCGGCGCGGTAATGATGGAAGCCGAAAATAATATTTTTGAATCCCTTGACACAATGTATTCGGATTTTCAAATATTGTCAAGCCCCGTCGACAACAAAATAGACGTTTTATTTGTGGCTTCTCCAAAAAGACATATAGATGAAATGATAGCGAGTCTTTCTTTAACAGATCTTGATATTGCCGGCGTTACTGCCGACAATGTGGCGGTAACAAACGGATTTCTTACTTTTAACAGTAAAAAGACTGCAACCGGTTCGGTTATACTCATAAATATCGGCGATCAAAATTCAAATATTTCAATACTCGACCACGGCGAGCTGAAATTTATAAGAAACGTTGCTTTTGGCGGTCATGCCGTTACGGCAGAAATAGCTTCTCTTTATGAAATTGATTTTGAAAGCGCCGAGAAAATAAAAAGGCATCCTGAAATGTGGGAGGAAATTGGGTTAAATATAAAAAACGTTCTTAAAAAAAGTTCAAGTTCTCTTCTTGAAGCGATTTTCAGATCTATGGAATATTGCGTCTCTAAACAAAGGCTTGGCAAAATTGACGAAATACTTATTACCGGCGGCGGAGCCATACTTAAAGGAATGGATACTTTTATCTGGGATGTTTTGGGCATAAAGACGGTAAAATGGAATCCGCTGGAATCTGATAAAATAAAGGGAGTTGTAAATTCCGAACAGGGTTATTTTGCGGCTGTTGTTCTCGGTCTTGCTCTTGGCAAGGAGTTTGCCAATGTATGATATAAATCTTGTCGGCAAAGTCGTTCTTACTTCCGAAAGAAATTTAAAAGCCGTAAGATTTTTAAAGCTTTTGTCTCTTTTTCTTACTTTTGCTTTATTCGGGCTTGCAGGGCTGGTATTTTTTACATTTGTGCAGATCAATGAAAACAGCATAAGAATCACGCAGCTTAAAGGTCAAATTGACGAAAACCGCAGAATACACAAACTGAAAGAAGTTGAAACCGAATGGACTTCAAATTATTATAAAATAATAGCCGTCAAAGACCTTATTACGAAAAATACAAGGTCGGGGCTTTTATTAAGAGATATCGGTTTGTATTTTCCCGAAGGCGATAAACTTTGCGCCTTTGCGCTTACCTCAGACAATAAGATAAAAGAATCGGTAAAAATAAAAGATTTCAGCAATTCTTACGACATTCCGTCGTACGCTAATATTTTAAAAGAAGCTTATATAAGAAGCTCGTTTATAGGCGAACCCATTACGGTTGAAGAAGAGCCTCAGATCATCACGGGAATGGGTCCTAAAAATTTTGAAGCGCTAAACGTAACAATTCCCTATGTTGCGGAGAAAAAATAATGGCAAATTATTCGACAAAAGACGTAGCTTTTGTAGTCTTTAGAAATATTATTTTCGTTCTTATTATAGTTTCGGCTTATCAATACGGATTTAAGAGAATGGATTCCGAACTTAAAGACCGCATAACTTTAAAGAATAAGTATCAGGCTATATACAACGATTTGGAAAACTTTGTAAGAATTAACGAAAATATGTATGAAACTAAGCTCAAAATGGAAGATGTTATCGCCAACATCTCGGCTGAATATGTTCCAAATCAAGAGCTTATCGCCAGTTTTGAAGACAGGGTTTCGGCGGTCGCAAACGAATATTCCGTCGAATTGACAACTAAAAACGTAATACGCAACGAGGGTTCCGGTCCGGCGGTGGTTTTATCTTTAGGTTTTAACGCGGAATTTGAAGTTACTTATAAATTCCTTTTTGCCATAGAGATGTTTTCAAGAGTTTTATCTTTTTCAATAGACGAAAAGAGCAATGTTTCTGTGGAATGCACTCCGGTTTTATACAGACCTGAAGCAGACGGATTTTTTAGCGGCAGAATAGAAAAAATGGACGATGCGAGAGCTTCGGGATATTTTAAAGAAATTTTTCAGAAATCAGAAGAAGCTGTAAATTCCATAGGGCACATACCTTCATGGAGAGACATTGACCCGCCGCCTTCAAATCCGTTTTATAAATATGTTCCTCCCAAAGTTGTTAAGCAGGTGAAAGCTCCCATAAGAAGAAAGCCTCCGGAAATAATAATATCCGGCATTATTTACGACGAGATCAACCCGATAGTTGTAATAGACGGCAAGCTTTACAGGCAGGATGATTTTTATAAAACCGTTAAAATCACTTCCATAAAAGAAAGAACTATTACTGTAGAACTCGATGGACAAAAATATATTAT
>JAISRM010000290.1 GCA_031273645.1 Endomicrobium sp. | reverse complement strand
TTTTATAAAACAGCCGAAGGCTGTAAAAAGAATTTTTAGCAAACGTGGATTCCCACCCGATAAAGACACTCGAGTGCAGGCTGCTAAGGAATAAAGAATATTAAAAACGCGGGAATGACAACACAGACGAAGTCTGTCACAGCCGATAAAGACACTCGAGTGCAGGCTGCTAAGGAAGAACAAATATTAAAAACGCGGGAATGACAAACTTAGTCAACTGCTACGGAGTTACCCCTCTGTAGCTTAAAATAGAAATGTAAGCTTTGCTCGCCCTGTATTGCTTTGCTCACAGGGACGCGTTCCTCTACGGGCTTACGCCCATAGGTTCCAAGCGGAATGTTTATGACAAAACGCAGACGAAGTCTGCAATTAAACGCGGCTGATTATTTTATCCGCTGATTTCCATAAGTTTTATATCAAAGAGCTCTTTTTTGTTTTCAAACTCTTCGGCGGCGTTTGCAAGCGCGTCGTACAAAAGTTCTATTTCTCTTTTTAATCTTTTATCGTTTTTTGCGCCTTGCGCTAAAAAATCAACGTCTTGTCCGGAGGAAGCTGCGATAAGTTTTTCCGTGTTTAAATCTAACTCCTGCTCTTTAGCGGTTATTTCTTTTTCAAGACGAGCTATTGTATCTTCAAGAGGTTTAATAATTTTTGATTTTTCCTGTATTAAAAGCGCTCTTTGCTTTTTTATCTCTTCGTTAGTAAAAGCTTTTTTTTGCCGCAAATTCCTTATTTTTATGTCGCCGCTTTCGTCGTCCCAGCCGCGTTTGTCGAGAAAATCCTGATACGAACCTTCAAAAGCAAAAGCCTGTCCGCCGTCAAAAACTATAAGCCTTTGGGCGATATTGCGCAAAAGCTCTTCGTTGTGGGTAACCATTATTACAGAGCCTTTAAAACCGTTTATAGCGTCTATAAGCCCCTCGCACGACTCCATATCCAGATGATTTGTAGGTTCGTCCAAAAGCAGCAAATGCGACTGCTTGACCAAAATTTTACCGAGCAATACTCTGCTTTTTTCGCCGCCGCTTAAAAATTCTATTTTTTTTAAAGCGTCGTCGCCGCTAAACATCATTGCTCCGGCTATGTTTCTGGCTTTTTGCGTAGGACACTGCGGGTCGGCCGATAATATTTCTTCAAAAACGTTTCTTAAAGGGTTTAAATCCGCAGCGTCGGACTGTACGTAATAGGCAGTTTTTAAATCCGGATGTTTTTTTATATTTCCGTCTAAGGCGGCAATTCTTCCGGCAAGAAGTTTGAGCAATGTTGACTTGCCTTTTCCGTTTTTTCCTATTACGCATATTCTGTCTTTTTTAAAAACGTCAAAACTTAAATTTGAAAACAGCGGAAAGTTTTTATCGTATCCGAATGTTAAATTGTGCGCCCCAAGCATTTTTGAAGCGTTAAATTCAATTCCGGAAAAAGAAAAATCAAGATTTTCAATGGCCGTAAGCTCTTCTAAATTTTCTTGTTTTTCCAAAGATTTTATGCGCGATTGAACCATTCCGGCAAGCCTTGCCTTAGCCCTAAAACGTCTTATAAAAATTTCCGTCTGCTTTTTCTTTTTTTCAACGTTAAGACGGGTTTTTTCGTATATTTCCTCTTCTTTGTCTATCTGTTCGTAAAGTTTTTGGGTCGTCCCCTCGACTTTTCTGGCTTTACATCTGTGAATTGCGGCGCAATGCGTTATAACGCCGTCCATAAAATTTCTGTCATGCGTGATTAAAATAAGTTCTCCTTTCCATGAACGGAAAAATCCCGTCAGCCACCTTATTGCCACAATGTCGAGATAATTATTAGGTTCGTCAAGCATAAGCATTCCGGCGTCGGAAAGCAAAACTTTTGCCAAATTAATGCGGATTTTATATCCGCCTGAAAATTCTGAAGGATTTTTAAGCATGTCTTGAGAAGAAAACCCGAGACCCGAAAGCACTTTTTCTGCTTTCCAGCGCTCTTCTTTTTCATCTTCAGGCAAAGCAAGGCAGGCCTCGTCTAATGCGGTAAAACGCGTAAAATTTATATGCTGGCTTAAATATCCGAGTTTATAATTTTTAGGCATGTTTATGGAACCAGAATCGTAATCGCTTTCCCCGATAATGATTTTAAAAAGAGTGGTTTTCCCGTGCCCGTTTCTTGCGACAAGCCCGACTTTTTCTTTTTCATTTACGCTGAAATTAAGATTGTCAAACAGAACTCTGCCGCCGAAAGATTTGTTTAAGTCGGTAATTTTAATCATTTTTTGTATTCCCGCTAATTTTGTTGTATATTATATCAAAAAGATTCCTAAATCTGCGGTATTTCATAAAATAGATAAAGTTTGTCGTCTTTCAGTTTGTCATTCCCGCGAAAGCGAGAACCAAGTTTGCTGAAAAATTATTTTTACATTGCGTTTTTAAAAGAAATAATGTCAGAAACTATTATTAATATTAAACATGGATTCCCGTTTTCACGGGAATGACAGCAACGGTTATTCCCATTTTTATGGGAATTGACAGACACAAATAAAGCAGACCTTGAGAAAACAGTTGACTAAACAGACGAAGTCTGCAGACACTATTTGTGTTTCATAAAACAGACGAAGTCTGTCCCATTTTCATGGGAATGACAGACACAAATAAAGCAGACCTTGAGACAACAATTGACTAAACAGACGAAGTCAGCAGACGCTGTCTGTGTTCCGTAAAACAGGCGAAGCCTGTGTTCCCCGCAGCTTGCTGCGGGGCATATATTAACGATCAAGGATTTTATATGAATGTAAGAATAGTTTTTTGGACTTTGACCGTAGCGGTTATGATATTTATTGTGGCGTTTAATGCAAGAAGCCAGTTTAAATCCGCGCAAAATAATCAAAAAGAGCAGACTATTGAAAACGCTTACGTTAAAATTACCGCGCCCGAGCTTGAAAATAAAACTTTAAATGAAAAATCTCTTAAAGAGTCGCTCGGAGAAAACGCCGAAAAAGTTTCCGTTTACGGAGTGTTTGCTCGTAAAACGGAATATTCCGTAATTTATGTCAAATACGGCGCGGATTTTAATTTATCCGATCTCTGCGACAAAGTAATTTCCGTATTTTCAGCTTTTGATTTGCAAGCCCAAACAAACACAGATTCAAATAAAATGACGGTTTCCGGAACTTTTAAAAGAAATAATTTTACCTACGGCGTTGAAGCAGCTTTGTATAAACGCGGCAAAAATTCGTGGCAGGCGTTAACTGTTTTTCAGATGTCTGAAGAAAACCTAAAAACAGCGCGGGATTTTATTGATTCCATAATTATCGATCCTTTGGGAAAACTGCCCGACGCAGATGCGGAGCCGGCAAAATGAAAAAAGAAAAGTTAACCGCCGCAGTTTTAATTTTGCTTGCAATAATTTTTATAGTAAATTTTATATTAATAAAAAATAAAGAAAAAGCTTCTCTTGCGGTTATACAAAATATACCGAAAGCTTTCATAACTTTAAAAGCGCCTCCTTTTAAAGAAGAACTTGTTGAAAAAGGAAACGCATTGGAAATGTATTTATTTACTTCGTCGCATAAAAAGGCAGATTATTCCTTAACTTACGCCGTTTATGAAAAAAGCCCCGACATTAAAAGCGCCGCCGGAGAAATTGCCGAAATATTTAAGCTTAACGATTTTAAATATAAGGAAGAAGAAATTGAAATCGGGGGCAACCCCGCCGTAAAAATCGACGGGACATACGTTAAAGACGGAAAGAATTTTGCGTTAAAAGAGCTTTTGATAAAAAAAGATAAGAGGCTGTGGCAGCTGCTGACGCTTTATTTATCTTCGCCCGAAAATGAAACCGCCGCGCAGGAGTTTATAAATTCGGCCGTTTTAGACGACAATGCCGGCGAGGGCGAAAAGAAAAACGTTAAACTGTAAAATCTTCGGGTTTAAGAAAAGCGTTAAGCCTGTCAAAATCGTCATTGTGAAGCGTTATGCCGTAGCTGTCGCCTACAAAATATAAAATTTTAGCGTCTCTTAAAACTTCAATGCTTTTTATATTATCGGTATTAATTATAAAAACGCCTTCTCCGTTAACTCCGACCTTAGTGCCTCTTACTTTAACAAACATTGTCCCTCCGCAAAACCGTAAAATTGGATATTTTTGAAATATCTTAAAACCTGCAAATCTGTTGACGGCGATTACTTAATATTCTTTGCAAACGTCCGGATATATTTTAACTCATGGATACCATTGCCTACTGTTTTAACATTTGAAACATTGCCGTCTTACAATTTCAACAAATTAGCCATAATAACCGATTTGATTTTTAAATCCAACTTTTCAAGCCGTCTGCCAAAAATTGAAGTCTTCTTCAGAATCATTATCAGCGCTCTTATCTTAGCAACACATTACACAATAAATAATAATTTATCAAGTTTTTTATAACAAAAAATCATCTCTAAAAACAAAAGATATTGCGTAAGCATTTTGTAAGTATAAATGTATCAAACTTGCTTGCTTTTGATAATTTTTGACAACTTAAAAAATAAAAAACATCGTCTTAAAAATACCGTTTTAAGAGTATTTAAGACGATGTATGATTTTATTCTGACGCGACCCTGAGAGGAGTTGAACCTCCAACCTTATCCTTAGGACGGATCTGCTCTATCCAGTTGAGCTACAGGGCCTCGCAAAGCGCTAATAATGCAAGCGTTCAATATGTCAGTATAGAAAATATTTCCAAATTTTTATTGTTTATATTTGTTCTGCCGTTTAAAAAAGAAAGCTCTGTTACAAAGGCGGCGGCGGCGCAATCTGCTCCCAATTTTTCTATGAGTTCCGCCGCGGCGTTTACGGTTCCTCCGGTGGCAAGCAAATCGTCAATCACTAAAACTCTTTCGCCTTTGGAAACTGCGTCTTTGTGCATTTCAATAACAGCTAAACCGTATTCAAGCGCATAAGCGGCAGATACTGTTTCTGCCGGCAACTTGCCTTTTTTTCTTATGGGAACAAAAGGAACGCCCATTTTTATCGCCAGAGGCATTCCAAAAAGAAAACCTCTTGACTCTATGGCGGCTATTTTGTCTATCTTATAGCTTTCAAACTTTGAAGCAAATAAATCAATTATCGAATTTACTAAAGCAATATCTTTTAAAACCGGAGTGATGTCCTTAAAAATAATTCCTTTAACGGGAAAATCGTAAACGTCTCTTATCGTCTTTGATATTTTATCGGCAATCGCTGTCATTGATTTAAGCCCTTCTGTCGTTTTTATTTCGTCTGTCTTGTTTTTTTAGCGCCGCAGACATTTGACGCCTTCTGTCGTTTTTGTTTCGCCTGCTGTCAAGTAAAATTGTTTTAGCTTCGTCTTTATCTATAAAATTATAGCGTATAAGAATTCCTTTAAGCCTTTTAATAGCTTTAACTTCAAGCTGTCTAACCCTTTCTCTTGAAATTTTTAATACTTTTCCCGCTTCTTCAAGAGACATGGGTTTTATTCCGCCCAGCCCAAAACGCATTCTTATTATTTCTTTCTCTCTTACCGGAAGATAATTTAACGCAGATCCTATGTCGGCGTTAGTTCTTATTATTTCGGTAATGGATTCCGGAGATTTAATTTTATCGTCAACGATAACGTCTTTGACGTATATGTCGGAGTCGTCTCCTATGGGAGATTCAAGAGAGCTTGTGCCGTTAAAAACGCTTGCGGCTTTCATAAGGTTTCTTGTCTGTTTTTTTGTAAGTTTTAATTTGAAAGCGACTTCTTCGACGGAAGGATCTCTGTTGAGCTTCTCCCTCAGCTTGCTCCAAGTTTTCATCCACAAATTAAGAGAATCCCATATATGCGAGGGAATTCTTATGGTTTTTGTCTGGTTTTCAATGGCTTTTCTGATGTATTGTTCAATCCAGTAAACCGCATACGTTGAAAAAGCGACTTTTTTTGACACGTCAAATTTTTCAACGGCCTTTATCAGCCCCATATTCCCCTCTTCAATAAGATCCATAAAATCTATGCCTTTTTTCATAAATCTTTTTGCTATGGGAATTACAAGCCTGTAATTTTGCTCGATAAGAGCGTCAAAAGCTTTTTTATCTTTTTTCGCTCTTTTCCACAATTCGTTCATTTCGGATTTTGATAGAGGAGTAATGTCTTTTATAGCGTTAAAATAAAGTTGAAGAGGTTCAAATCTTGTTAACATAATATTCCTTTACTCTATTTTAAATTATGAAAAATTTTTCAAATCCGCAAGTTTGCGGAGTTTTCACATCGGGGCGACTGGATTTGAACCAGCGACCTCACGGTCCCGAACCGAGCGCTCTAGCCAGCTGAGCCACGCCCCGACTTTATCTATGAGTCAATAGTTTAATTTTACAAATTTATTGTTTTCATCTACAAATACTATTTTAGGAGCAATAGGTTTATCCGACAGCTGAAAGCCCATTATAATTATTTCTTCGCCTTTTTTTATAAGATGAGCTGCGGCGCCGTTCATGCATATTACGCCCGAACCGGCTTTTCCCGGTATAACGTAAGTTTCAAGCCTTGCGCCGCTCGTATTTGAAACGACAAGAACTTTTTCGCCTATCCACAAGCCCGCCTTGTCGCAAAGATCCGTATCTATGGTAATGCTTCCTTCGTATTTTAGATTGGCTTGCGTTACGACGGCGCGAAATATTTTAGAACTTAAAACAAACTTCATTTTTTCTCCAGATAGACGACTCTTTGAGGAAAGGGAATGTCGATTTTTTCTTCGTCAAATTTCTTTTTGATATTTTTTATAATAAGATGCGTTATTTTTCCCCTGCAATAAACGTCTTTTATTCGGAAATACAGATCAAAATTTATTGACGAATCTGCAAATTCGCTAAAACGAACAACGGGAATATACGTTTTTACGCCGCCGGAATCGCTTTTGATAATTTCATAAGCCGCTTCAACGGCAGTTTTTTCAACTTTATCGAGGTCGCTCCCGTAAGATACCGCGCATTTTACAGAAGCTGTAACTTCGGAGTTTCTATAATTAAATCTTTTTATAATAGAAGCGGCGATTTTGGTATTTGGAACTGATATAAGAGTGTTTGACATTTCTCTTATTGAAATTGAACGCCAATTTATTTCTTCAACCGTTCCTTCCTGTCCGGAATCAAGATGTATATAATCGCCTCGCATTATGTGTCCGCTTGCGGCTATATTGATTCCTGCAAAAAAATTCCCCAGCGTATCTTGAAGCGCAAGAGCTACCGCTAAAGAACCTACGCCCAAAGCAGTCAATATCGGAGTTAGTTTTATTCCCAGCTGATTAAGTATGACAACGGCGCCGGCAAATATAATGGTAAATTTTATAACGTTTACGCTTATTGTTTCAGAATCCCCGCGGCGAAATATTTTTGAAACTATTCCAGCAATCATAACTACCGCAGAAAAAGAAAACAAAAAATAAAAGATCTTTAAAATCAGCGCGTTTTTGTGATTTACGGGCGCGATCATGAAAAAAGCATAAGCCGCGATTAAAAAAAACCAAAACAAAATATAATTTTTTAAATCTGAAACTGTCTTTGGGTTTAAATTAAGCCCGGTTTTATTTAAAATAAATCCGGTAAAAACGGCAAAATATTTTTTAAACAGTAATCCTATTAAAAAAACGGCGGCAAAAACGGCTCCGCTTTTTAACCATAAAACAGAAACGGCGTTGTTATCTAACCACGGCATTTTATTTCCTCGGTTTTTCCGCCTCTTCCTGACATTTTATGCAATATCTGCTCCACGGTATAGCTTTTAATCTTTCCGGAGGAATCGCCAAGCTGCAGCATTCGCATTTTCCGTACTCGTTTTTTTCTATTTTTGCTATAGCGTCATTTATCGCATCCATAGTTATTTTATCGTTTGCCGCAAATTCAAAAAACATTTCTTTTTGGCTATTTTGGCTTGCCGTGTCTATTTCGTCTCCTACATTTGTGTCGGAAGCGTCGGAATCAAGCTCTCTTTGGGCGGTTTTAACTTTATTAAGAAGCTCGGCTTTCTTTTGTATCAAAAATTTCTTTATT
>JAISRM010000277.1 GCA_031273645.1 Endomicrobium sp. | reverse complement strand
GACCCTCATCCCCGAAAGAAACATTCCCGAGCATTTCAAAAAAAGTCACATGTCTGGCGGTTATGCCGACATTATCAATATCGGAAGTGCGAAAACATTACTGGCAGCTTGCAGCCCTTGTAAAAGGATCTTTGCTTTGCCCGAGAAAATGCTGCTTAAACTGCACCATTCCGGCGGAAGTAAAAAGAAGGGTTTTGTCTCCGGAAGGAATAAGAGAATCGGAAGGAACGGCCGTACAGCCGTTTTTCTTGAAAAAATTTAAAAATTCAGCCCTGATTTTTGCAGATTGCTTAAAATCCGTTGACATACTTAACCTCAAATCCCGTCGTAAATATATTGAATTTCTAAGAGAAAAAAGCGCCGCTTTTATAAAAATTTTTCTTTTATAATATTGACTGATTTTAGCAAAAAAAGAAGCCGCGCACAACGGCGGCAGACTGCGTCTGTTTTATGGAATTGACAGCCTTTCAGACTGCGTCTGTTTTATGGGATTGACAGCCAGTATCTGTTTTCAAGGTTTGTCATTCCCGCGTTTTTAAAAAGAATAATGTTAGAAAATATATTAATATTAAACATGGATCCCCGCTTTCGCGAGGATGACAGCGGCGGCTATTCCCATTTTCATGGGAATGACAGACACAAACAAAGACACTGGCTATATTTCATAAAACAAGCAAAGCTTACAGACACAGCTTGTCGTCTTTCAGTTTGTCATTCCCGCGTTTTTAATATTTGTTCTTCCTTAGCAGCCTGCGCCAGAGTGTTTTTATCGGGTGGGAATCCATGTTTGCTAAAAAATTCTCTCAGACAGCCTTCGGCTGTTTTTTGTCATTCCCGCGTTTTCAATATTTGTTCTTCCTAAGCAGCCTTCACCCGTATGTTTTTATCGGGTGGGAATCCATGTTTACTAAAAAATTCTGACAGACGAAGTCTGTTTACATTGCGTTTTTAAAAACAATAATGTTAAAAACTAAATTAATATTAAACATGGATTCCCATTTTCATGGGAATGACAAACCCTGAAAAACATACTTCGTCTGCAGACGCTGTCTGTCGTCTCAAAATGTCTCAAAGTTTGTCATCAACCCACATAAAAACTTTCGCAACAGACTGCGCCCGATTTGTCATTCCTGCGTTTTTAATATTTGTTCTTCCTTAGCAGCCTGCGCCAGAGTGTTTTTATCGGGTGGGAATCCATGTTTGCTAAAAATTCTTTTTACATTGCGTCTTTAAAAGAAATAATGTTAGAAGCTATATTAATATTAAACATGGATCCCCGCTTTCGCGAGGATGACAGCGGCGGCGATTCCCATTTTCATGGCAATGACAGACACAAACAAAACAGACACGGTCTGTGTCCCATAAAACAGACGAAGTCTGTCCCATTTTCATGGCAATGACAAACCCGTGAAAAAACGATTGACAAAACAGGCGAAGCCTGTGTTTCATAAAACAGACGAAGTCTGCTTTTGGACGTTAGAATTTTACTGCAACTGTCCGACAGAAACGTTCGGGCAGAAATATCTTTTGATTGTAAGCTTTAATCTGCAATCTATTTACGAGGACGATAGTCCTAATCGGGAATGAATTTTGAGAGGACTTGATTTGATACGAAAACGTATTCTTTTGCAAGTTTGATTTTTTCGCTGTCGCAGATAAGAATTTTTTGCCGCAAAAATTCTTCCAGCGCGGCGGTATTTGCCGGACTTTTAAAGTTTTTTCTGTGTACGCCTTCTTCAAGAAGGCGCAAACCGAGTATTATATTTTCAGTTTCAAAAGTTTTTTCATCTATAATTTCAACGTCGGTTCTGACGTCGTCTCCGAGCCTGATTAAATCTATATACTCTTTTATGTTTTTAACGTTTGTATAACGCGCTTTGCCGAAATACCCGCAAGCGCCGGGGCCTAAAGCCAGATAATCTGAATTTCTCCAATAATTCAAATTGTGCAGCGACTCAAAACCCCGTTTTGCCCAATTTGATATTTCATAGTGGATTAAACCGGCTTTTGCAAATTCTTGCTCTGCGGCTTCATACATATCTTTTTGCAAAGCGTCGTCCGTCTGAACGCCTCTGTCATAAAAAGGCGTGCCTTGCTCGACGCTTAAAGGATAAAGCGAAATATGCGGCGATTTAAAAGAAAGCGCGTTTACGAGCGCGCGTTTCCATTCTTTTAAAGTTTGTCCTGGAAAACCGTATATCAAATCTAAATTGATATTTTCAAAACCGCAATCTCTTGCATCGTCAACGGCCGAAACAAAAGTTTTAAAATCGTGAACGCGGCCTAAAAGCTTAAGGCTTGTATCGTCGTCAGACTGCAGACCCAAGCTTATTCTGTTGACGCCCGCGCTTCTTAAAATTCCAAATTTCCGTTTTGATGCAGATTCCGGATTTAACTCGAAAGTAAATTCTTTTAAACCAGACAAATCAAAAGCGCCGGCAATAAGATTTAATAATTTTTCAATTTGGTTTTCAGACAATACCGACGGAGTTCCGCCGCCGATATAAACGGTATCAATTGCGGTTTTTAAATACTGCGCGGCATGCGCGCCTAAAGACCCGATATATTTATCCGCTAAAGTTTCGTCGTACTTGACGGAAAAAAAATCGCAGTAAAAACATTTCCGGCGGCAAAAAGGAATGTGAATGTATAAACCTGTCATATGTTATTTATTAGATACAGACTGCGTCCGTTTTTATGTGTCGGCTGCTTAAGAATAAAAAATGTTAGAAACTATATTAATATTAAAAATGGATTCCCGTTTTCACGGGAATGACAAAAAAGATACGAAACAGACACAGCCTGCCAATCCCATAAAACAGGCGAAGCCTGAAATGTTAGAAAATTTCTAAAACAAACTTGGATTCCCATTTTCATGGGGATGACAGACACAAACAAAACAGACACGGTCTGTCTTCCATAAAACAGGCGAAGCCTGTCCCATTTTCATGGGAATGACAAACCAGACACAAACAAAACAGCCGAAGGCTGTAACAGACTTCGGCTGACAGAATTTTTTAGTAAACGTGTATCACGCTTTCGCGGGATGACAGCGCAGACGAAGTCTGACAAAACAAGCGCCGGCTGCCAATCCCATAAAACAGGCGAAGCCTGTTATTTGCTTATTTGGGGACGTTTTTGGGGATCTTTAAAGAGCTCGGCTACTCCGCCTATTGCCGCGGTTATTCCGGCGGTTTCTAAAGGCAAAAATATTTTAGTAGCCTGTCCTTTGGCAACTTCATTTAAAGTTTCAAGATATTTAACGGCTATCAGGTCGTTAGTCGGGTTTCCGGCGTGAATGGCGTTATATACTACTTCTATTCTGTACTTTTCCGCGTCGGCAACCTGTCTTATGGCTTCGGCTTCTCCGACGGCTTCAAGAACCTGTTTTTCTTTTTCCGCTTGGGCTTCAAGAATAACCGCCTGCCTTGCGCCTTCGGCCTTAAGAATAGCGGCCTGCTTTAACCCTTCGGCTTCGGCTATATTTGCTCTTTTTTCTCTTTCGGCTTTCATCTGTTTAGTCATGTTTTCTATAATGTCTCTTGGAGGATCTATTTTTTGTATTTCAACTCTTGTAACTTTAACTCCCCACTTATCCGTCGTCTCGTCCATTACAACCTGAAGCTTTGTGTTTATTACTTCTCTTGAAGTAAGTGTGCTGTCGAGTTCCATATCGCCTATGACGTTTCTTAAATTTGTCTGAGCAAGCTTGAGCGCCGCCATAGCGAAATTTTCAATATTGTAAACCACCCTGAAAGGATCGGTAACCTGAAAATATATTATGGCATCGACAACCACAGAAACATTATCTTTTGTAATAACGCTTTGCGGAGGAACGTCTATCACTCTTTCTCTCATATCTACTTTTAAAAGCCTCTGAAAAACCGGAATAATAATGTTAAATCCGGCGCTTCTGGTGCCTGTGTATTTTCCAAGCGTTTCAACAAGACCTTTTTCATGCTGACGTATAATCTTAACTGAATTTATTACGACAACTACCCCGGCAAATATTAAAACTACGGCAAATACGGACATAACGCCTCCTTTTATTCTTGTTTTTTTGAGACAAAAACTTTCGTACCGCTTAAAGATTTTATTATCGCTTTCTGTCCGGACTTAAGTTCTTCGTCGGAAACAGCAAGCCACGTTTGTCCGCAAACTTTTACAAACCCAGCCGTCTCAGGCGATATATCCTGAGTTACGACGGCGGTTTCTCCTATAAGCTCATCGACGTTTGATTTTGCCGAATCCATTTTAGACATCCATTTTTTTAAAAGAGGTCTGATAGCGTAAATTGAAATTACGGCTGCAACGACAAAAGCTCCGGCTTCAATCCAATCCGAACCGTGAAAATAAGCCGCAACGGCTGCGGCAAAAGCTCCTAAAGAAAGACACAACGCAAAAAACGCCGTAGGGGTAACGATTTCAACTACGACGAGAAGAATGCCTATAATAAGCCACGCAAGCCAACTCATGCAGCCTCCTTTAAAACAAGAATGAAATAAAAACTAACGTCTTGCGGCGATTATATGAGCCTTATTCTGTTAAGCGGCCAGTACAAAAATAAAGCTTTGCCCTTTATATATTTGTCTTTTACCGGTCCCCAGTAGCGAGAATCAAAAGAATAATCTCTGTTGTCTCCAAGCATCATGTAGGAATCTTGCGGAACTATTACCGGCCCGAAATTATCTCTTATAAAGTTTCCGGGAATTGAAGCGAGCTTTCCTTCTTCCCACGCTTGCTGATACTGTTCGTCGGTTTCATAAAGGTTAAAACTCTGGAAAATATTCATGTCGGCGCGGGTAACGTAAGGCTCGTCAACTTCTATGCCGTTTACGTAAAGTTTTTTATCTTTTATTTCAACTTTGTCTCCCGCTACGGCGACGCAGCGTTTTATGTAATCTTTTTTCTCTCCGGCTTCTCTTTCAGATATCGTTAAAGCTTCCGGCGGACATCTGAAAACGACTATATCTCCGCGCGATATGCGTTTTAAAGGAACCACTCTTTTGCCCCCGCTAAAAGGCACGTGCAGCCCGTAAATGAATTTATTGACGAAAAGATGGTCGCCTTCAAGTAAAGTAATTCTCATGCTGCCGGAGGGTATTTTAAAAGCCTGTATGAAAAAAAACATTAAAAACGACGCTATTATCAGAGCCGTCCAAGCGGTGTCAACCCACGAATAAACATTTTTAAACAAACTCTGAGAGGTTTTAGATTTAAAAAACTTTTTTATAGACTGCATGAACATAGCGACTATAAAAAGAATTATTCCCGCAATAAATAATTTGATCTCCATTAAATTTCTCCGTTATTTCTAAATTTCGCAATCCATAAAAGGCGCGCGCGCCTTTGTTAAAAAATATCAGACGGCAAAACCGTTACTCGCCGTCTATTTTCAAAACCGCGACAAAAGCTTCCGGCGGAATTTCAACCCTGCCAAACTGCCTCATTTTGCGTTTTCCCTCTTTCTGTTTTTCAAGCAGTTTTCTTTTTCTCGTTATGTCGCCGCCGTAACATTTTGCAAGAACGTCTTTGCGCATAGCCGATATAGTTTCCCTCGCTATTATTTTGTTATTTACTTTTGCCTGTATCGGTATTTCAAACATGTGCCTTGGTATAATTCCTCTTAATTTTTCCGTAAGATAATGCGCCGCCGTCTGCGCTTTGTCTTTATGGGCTATGACCGTAAATGCGTCCACCGTCTCAGAATTTATCATAATTTCAAGTTTTACAAGCTCTCCCTGACGGGGCTGTATATGTTCATAATCAAAAGAAGCGTATCCCTTTGACACGGATTTTAAAGCGTCGTAAAAACCGACTATGATTTCAGCAAGAGGCAGACAATACTTTAAAAGAGTTATTTTAGTGTTCATATATTTCATTGAAATCTGGATTCCTCTTCTTTTCTGGCAAAGTTCAAAGATCGCGCCGATATAATCGACGGGGCATATTATCGTCGCCTCAACGTAAGGTTCCCAAATTTCTTCTATGTCGGCGTTATTTGGAAATTTAGCCGGATTGTCAACCGTAATATAAGCGCCTTTTGTTTTTATTTTATACACGACGTTTGGAGCCGTAACCAGCAGGCTTAAACCAAATTCTCTTTCAAGCCTTTCTTTTACTATTTCAAGATGCAAAGATCCCAAAAAACCGCATCTGAATCCAAAACCCAAAGC
>JAISRM010000196.1 GCA_031273645.1 Endomicrobium sp. | reverse complement strand
TATGATATTGTCTTATAAATCAAAAAACGCTTCTGTCATAAGCGGATCTGACGTTTTCAGGCTCTACGACACTTACGGTTTTCCGCACGATTTAACAAAAGAGATAGCTCTTGAAAACGGACTTGCGATCGACGAGGCGGGTTTTAAAAGCGAACAAAAAAAAGCGCAGGAAAAATCCCGCGCGGCATGGGGCGGCTCAGGCGAACAGGACGTAACTTTTTATTCGATACTGCAAAAGAAAGCCGGCGATACGCAATTTACAGGCTATGAAAAATATGAAGACGACGGGAAAGTTTTATTTTTAATAAAAAACGGCAAAGAAGCTGACGAACTTAAATGCGGCGAAAGCGGCGAAATAATTTTGTCCAAAACGCCTTTTTACGCGCAGTCCGGCGGACAAAACGCCGATACCGGAACAATTTTCGGAGATTATTTTAAAGCTCAGATAGAAGACGTCTTTAAACCTATGGGTTTGCTGTTTGTTCATAAAGTAAAAGTTTTAGAAGGAAATATTAAAACGGGAGACTTAGTTTGCGCTTCAATAGACATTGAATACAGAAAGCAAACGGCAAGACATCATACTGCGACTCATTTGCTTCAAAAGGCTTTAAGGGAAATTTTTGGAGATCATATAACTCAGGCCGGATCTCTTGTTACAAACTCATATTTGCGCTTTGATTTTACTCATTACAGCGCCGTAAAAAAAGACGACCTTACAGCCGTTGAAAATAAAGTTAACGCGGCAATAAGAGCAAATATGTCGGTTGCGGTAGAAAATATGAAAATCGCTAAAGCGCGCGAATGCGGCGCGACGGCGTTGTTTGGCGAAAAATACGGCGACATTGTCAGAACGGTTTCGGTAAAAAACGGAAACGAAAATTTTTCTATGGAACTTTGCGGCGGCACGCACGTAATAAGAACCGGCGACATAGGATTTTTTAAAATAGTTTCGGAATCTTCGGTAGCGGCGGGAGTCAGAAGAATTGAAGCCGTTTGCGGAAGTTCCGCCGAAAATTATGTTTTAAGCCATGAGAACACAATCTTAAAAGCGGCCGAACTTTTGGGTTCTTCAAAAGACGAAATTTTAAATAAGATCCAAAAATATGCCGCCGATTACAAAAAACTTGAGCAAGAGCTTAGCGTTTTAAAAAGCAGGCTTATATCCGGCGAAATCGACGGATATTTAAAGAATATCAAAGAAATAAACGGCGTTAAACTGCTGGCCTTGCCGGTAAAAGACGCCGACGTTAAAGCTTTAAGAGAAATGTCTGATAAACTTAGAGAGAAAGCCGGTTCCGTAGTTTTGATCATGGCGTCTAAAAATGAAGATAAATCGTCTTTTATTGTTTCTGCCACTTCGGATTTTGTATCAAAAGGCGTAAACGCCGGAAGAATCGCAAAAGCTTTTGCGGCAGACATCGGCGGTTCCGGAGGAGGAAAACCGGATTTTGCCCAAGGCGGAACAAAAGACGTTTCAAAAATAGACGAAGCTTTAAATAATGCTGAAAAATATTTTAAATAAAAAGGCGCAAGCCGCGCGGCAAAAATTATAAATAGGCGAAAGCCTATCGGAGTTAAAATGACTTATATTTCTTTAACTGCTATAGGAAAAGACAAGCCCGGAATTGTAAGCGCGATAACCGGAATTTTATCAGAACTTAAATGCAATATAGAAGACTCGACGATGACTATCCTGCACGGACAGTTTGCCATGATACTTATAATAAAGCTTCATCCGGAAATAAGTTTAAAAATTCTTGCCGCAAAATTAAGAGTTCCGTCAAAGAAACTTGACATGTCTTTGTCTTATGCGCAAATTCCGGTCTTTTCTTCAAAGAAAAAGAAAACTTCAAATTCTTACGTTATTTGCGTTTATGGTAAAGATAAAACGGGCATTGTTCACGGTATAAGCGCATTTTTAGCGTCAAAGCAAATCAATATAACCGACGTTCAGACGACCGTGTCAAAAAAAGCGTATATTATGATAATAGAGGCCGAACTTCCCGTCAAACTTCCGGCAGAAAAATTTTCGCGCGAACTTGCCGTTTTTGCAAAAACTTTAAACGTAACGGTCTCTGTAAACCGCGCAGAATCTTCGGAAATTTAAGTGGCTATTTTAAAAGTTATCGCAATTCCCGATCCTTTGCTTAAACAAGCGTCGCCGGAGTTAAAAAACGTCGGCGACCAAACGCGCCGCCTTGCCTGCGATATGCGCGAAACTATGCTTTCCCATAAAGGCTGCGTCGGGCTTGCCGCCGTTCAGGTCGGGGTTTTGGCAAGGCTTATAATTGTTGACGTAAGTTTAAGCGCAAATCCGCACAGAAGTTCCGGAGTTCTTACTATGATCAATCCTGTTATAACGCATTCCTCCGGCAAAACAAGTTCAAGAGAAGGATGTTTAAGCGTTCCCGATTTTATCGGCAGCGTTACGAGAAAGAAAAAAATAGAAGTCGGATATACCGATATAGACGGGCAAAAAAGATCTTTAAAAACCGAAGGCTTTGAGGCCGTATGCATTCAGCATGAAATAGATCATCTTGACGGCATAGTGTTTTTAGACAGAGTAACTTCGCTCAAAACTGACGTTTTTAGAAGGCAGGAAAGCGTATAATTTTGCGCCTATAGCTCAATTGGATAGAGCGTCAGCCTCCGGAGCTGGAAGTTTCGGTTCAAGTCCGAATAGGCGCGCAGGTTAAAGTTTTGCTGTGATATATTTTTTGTAAAAATTTTACGCAAGGCGCAAACGGGTTTACGGCGTTTTATCCGGCATCAAATCATGACAGTGATACCCCGCAGCAAGCTGCGGACACAACACCCGATAAAAACACTCGGGCGCAAGCTGCTTAGGAATAAAAAAATATTAATACTTTTTGAAAAGACAGACTTCGTCTGTTTTTTGTCATTCCCGCGAAAGCGGGAATCCAAGTTTGCTAAAAAAGTTCTTTTTACATCTCGTTTTTAAAAGAAATAATGTTAGAAACAATATTAATATTAAACATGGATTCCCATTTTCATGGGAATGACAGATATTGAAAAAAAACGATTGACACAACAGACACTGTCCGTGTTCCATAAAACAAACGAAGTCTGCAGGCGCTGTCTGTGTTTTGTCATTCCCGCGAAAGCGGGAATCCACGTTTACTAAAAAATTCTTCTTACAGATTTCGGCTATTTTATAAAAACAAACGCAGTCTGAAAAGAAATAATGTTAGAAACAATATTAATATTAAACATGGATTCCCATTTTCATGGGAATGACAGACATTGAAAAAAACGATTGACACAATAGACACTGTCCATGTTCCATAAAACAGACGAAGCCTGTCCCATTTTCATGGGAATGACAGACATTGAAAAAAACGATTGACACAATAGACGCTGTCCATGTTCCATAAAACAGGCGAAGCCTGTCTGGAGTTTATAAATTGAGAGTTGTATTACAGAGAGTAAAAAAAGCGGCCGTAATTATAAATTCGGGCGAAAAAAGAGAGATTGGGGAAGGCCTTGCGGTATTGGCGGCTTTTGGTAAAAACGATACGCCTTTTAAATGCGTTAAGATGTTTGAAAAAATAAAATCGCTTCGCATTTTTTCAAATGAAGACGGAAAATTTGACAAATCCTTAGAAGATATTAAAGGTTCGCTTTTGATTGTTTCGCAGTTTACTTTATATGCGGACTGCAAAAGAGGCAAGCGTCCCGATTTTACGGGCGCGGCTCTTTACAAAGACGGCAAAATACTTTATGAAGAATTTTTAAACGCCGCCCGCGCATCTTCTTTAAACGTCGTAACGGGAAAATTCGGCGCAGATATGCTTGTCGAACTGCAAAACGACGGACCTGTTACGATTATTCTTGATTCGGATTTGATATGAATATAGGCCGGAAAATTGAAAAACTCTATTCTATGATGCAGCCGTGCAGTCTTTGTCCAAGACAATGCGGCGCATTAAGAAATGAAGGGCAAAAAGGTCTTTGCAAAACGGCCGATAAAATATTTGTCGCAAGCAGCGGCGTTCATATGGGCGAAGAGCCTCCGATAAGCGGAACGCGCGGTTCGGGAACGATATTTTTTTCAAACTGCGCGATGAACTGCGTTTTCTGCCAGAATTATCCGATAAGCCAGTACGGCAACGGCAGAGAAATTTCGCTCGACGATCTTGTCGCTTCTATTCTTAAACTTCAGGACAGAGGGGTTCACAATATAAATTTTGTAACGCCTACGCATTACAGCGCCCACGCGGCCGAGGCGGTTTTTAAAGCTAAAAGCAAAGGGCTTGAAATTCCTGTTTTATGGAATACGAGCGGCTATGAAAATTATGAAACTTTGCGGCTTCTTGAGGGAACTGTTGACATTTATCTGCCCGACATTAAATACGCCGACGACGTTCTTTCTTTTAAGTATTCCGGAGTTAAAAATTACGTTGAAACTAACCGACGCGCTTTGATTGAAATGAAGAGGCAGGTCGGAGATTTGCAGACAGACGCGCAGGGGATAGCCCGGAAAGGAATTATAATAAGGCATATGGTTTTGCCCGGAAACGCTGAGAATACAAAACAGTGTCTTGATTTTATAGCAGGTTCTCTTTCTGCGCAAACCCGCGTAAGCCTTATGTCGCAATATCATAAAGCGTATAAGTCGGAAACTTTTGCCGAATTGTCTAAAGGCTTATCTTATGAAGAATATGACGAAGCAGTAAGTTATCTTGAATCTCTGGGGTTTACAAACGGTTGGATACAGGAGCTTGAACTATGAACAGAGAAATGCGTTTTAAGAACTGGTATCCCGGCAGTTTAAAAGAAGTCGCCGCTTATATTCCGCAAACGAAGATAAAAAAAGACGCGGCGGGATTAATTGTTCCCCACGCAGGATGGACGTATTCGGGAAAAACTGCCGCTGCGGCTTATGCGTCGGCGCAAATGTGCGACACGTGCGTTATTTTGTGCCCCAGCCACACGGGCATAGGTCCGGAAATTTCGGTTTACCCCTGCGGCGTATGGGATACGCCTTTTGGCGGCGTTTGCGTTGACGAAGAAATTTCAAAGGCGGTAGTAAACGGTTCAAAATACGCCGAAGCGGATTTTACGGCGCACATTATGGAACATTCCGTCGAGGTAGAACTTCCTTTTATCAAAGTTCTTATGCCGTCGGCTAAAATAGTTCCCATAAGCGTAATGACGCAGGAATACGGCAAATGTCTTGATCTTGCAAAAGCGATTTATAAATCTGCGCAGGCTTGCGGTAAAAAAGTTATCGCCGTAGCCTCAAGCGATATGAGCCATTATGCCGACGCCACCATAGCAAAAATATGCGACGATATCGCAATTTATCATATTTTGTCTCTGGACGCTAAAGGGCTTCTTGAAGCCGTTGAGGAAAGAAATATAAGCATGTGCGGAGCGGCTGCCTGCGCGGTTATGCTTGAATATTCAAAACTTAAAGGAGCAAGGCGCGCGGAATTGTTAAGATATTCAAATTCCGGCGAGATAAGCGGAGATTTCAGCGAAGTCGTCGGCTATGCTGGCATGATAGTTTACTGACGGGCGCAATAAGGATTTATACGTTATTTTGTTTAAAAAGGATGCCGTCGTGTTTTTAAAATATTTTTTTGCTTTGTTTATAACTTTATTTTTAGGTCCGGGCGTAGGACATTTGTTTTTGGGAAAATATAAAAGAAGCGCGGTTTTGATAGGCCTTTCCGTATTTTTTGTGGCTGCCACAGCTTTTGTTTTGATATCGGGCATAGATTTAAATTCTGTTCCAAGAGATTATAATCTTATGCTTGATTATACGAAAAAACTTATATCCGATAATTCCGGCAAAATGCTTATGCTTGACGTTCCTCTTGCGCTTATATGGGCGTACGCTTTATTAGACGTGATTATGGAAGGCGTTTTGGAATATAAAGAAAAGAAAAAGAAATAATAAAATCATAAAACCAAAGTTGTATATCTTGTCAGGATTTTCCGTATCTGCATAACCAACATCAACAAAAAACTATCCAATAGCTGCAAATATATAAAAATGCGTAAAATAAAAAATGTAGCAATATTATGAATAAACTAATTGAAGATAGAAAATTTTGGGAAAATGCTATTAGTTTAAGACGTCCTGTGCGCAATTGCAAACGCAAACCTGTTGAAACATACGCGATGAACAAATTAAAATATTTTTCTTCAAATATTTATTCAACACTATATCGACCGTGAAGTAAATCAAATATTAGAAGACGGCGGCGTTAAATGGGGATTTAAACTGTTATAAAAATATTGCAACAAGGCTGCTTTGTCTGACATGTCTGTTTACGCGCCGGACAGTAAAAAACTTCCCTCTAATAATTGAAAAATAAAAAACAATGAAGACGGAAAACGCCGTTGCGCATGCAGCGTAAACAGCCGCAACGTCATGCGCAGTTTGGGCTAAAATTTTTTGAATAGTAAAGAACTAGTAAAGAACTATTGATAAAATTTTCAGAATAAATTACGGGTATCTATAAAAATCATGGGAGATGATTGTGAGCAAATATGAACAATTATGGAAACATCTTCAAACCAATGGGAGTTTTACAATAAAACTTTCATTTGAAGAAATAAAAAATATTGTTGGATTTGGTATAGACCATTCTTTTTTAACTTATAAAAAAGAAGCCATTCAGTTTGGGTATAACGTCGGTAAAATATCCATGAAAGAAAAACATATTACATTCAATAAAATTAATAGAACGCATTTGCGGTTTAGGGAAAAAAGCCGAAAAAATTATTGACCAAGCAGTTGATAGCCGGAGTTTGCAAGCGGATAATGCCGGCGGAGCAGCAGTCGGCAGTAAAGCGATATTAAAAGCGATGATGAAAATATTAGTTGAAAGCATAAAAAACAAACCGCAGTCAGAAATGAATGAAGAAACAAAATTGTT
>JAISRM010000189.1 GCA_031273645.1 Endomicrobium sp. | reverse complement strand
CCGTCGATTAAAATTCTCCCCTCATAACGTTTTAACAATCCGCAAAAAACTTTAAACAAAGTGCTTTTTCCGGCTCCGTTTCTTCCTATAATTGCCGTAAATGAACCTTTTGGAATTTTAAAAGAAACTCCATCTAAAATTTTTTTATCGCAATATCCAAACGACACATTTTCAAATTCAATCATAATATTTTCCCGCCGTTTCTTAGAAGCAAAAATATAAAAAACGTCCCGCCGGCTATACCGGTAATTACTCCGACGGGAATTATGACCGGAGCAAAAAGCGTTCTGGCAAGAGTATCGCAAAGAGGCAGAAACGCCGCGCCGGCAAGAGCCGAAGCCGGTATAAGAACTATATGATTTGCTCCCGTAATTTTTCGCATTATGTGGGGAGTCATAAGCCCTACAAAACCTATTACTCCGCATAAAGAAACGCACAAAGCCGCTATAAGCGAAGCCGTCAAAAAAACAATCTTAATAATTCTTTCCGTATTTATTCCAAGCGTTTCAGATTTTTCGCCGCCTAAAACCAAAACGTTTATGATATTTGCGCCCGCGCACAAAAAAAATACCGCAATGAGAACTATCACGGAAACCGGCGCAAGCATTCTGTCGTCGATCATAGACAAATCGCCCATAAGCCACATAAAAGCCGCCTGGATCTGACGCGATGAAGATAAAGAATATAAAAGCATTACCGCCGACGAAAACACATAGCTTATCACTACGCCCGACAATATCATAGAATTTGAATCAAAGCGTTTGCCGGAACTTAAAAGATATACGGTCAAAACGGCGGTCAAAGCGCCCGCAAAAGAGCAAAACGGCAAAAAAAACAGATTAAGCGCCGCAAGACCCGAAACAAAACAAGCCGCCGTTCCGAAAGCCGCTCCGCCTGAAACGCCCAGCGTAAACGGATCGGCAAGAGGATTTTTAAGTATGGCCTGAAATACGCACCCGCTTGCAGCAAGACCCGCGCCGGTTATAAAAGCGGCAATTACGCGGGGAAAACGTATTTCTCTAATTATCATTACGTCGTTTTCCAAACCCATGCCAAAGAGAGCTTTGAAAGAATCAAAAAATGAAATCCCGTTTGATCCCGACGCTAAAGAAATTAAAAATGAGGCAAGCGCAACAACGAGCATTGCCAAAAAAAATCCGGCGGTTTTTACATTTGAAGTCATTTAATATCCCATAAAATTTCAGCAAGGATTTTAACGCCTTTTGCAAAAGTCAGAGGCGTAGGAGTAAAAATATCATTTGCATCCGTCATATAAATTCTGCCGTTTTTAACGGCGTTTATGTTTTTATATTTTTTCCAAAAATCTTTTTGAGAAGAAGTAATATCGCCCATATTCACAAGAATAATTATATCGGGATTTCTTGCTGAAACGTCTTCTATATCTACCGGAGGATAGCGCATCTTCACGTCTTTATAAATATTTTCCGTCTTAGTAAAGCGGTTGTAATCGTTTACAAAACTTAAAGATCCGGCGCTATATAAAGGCTTTGCGCCGACTTCCCAAAAAACTCTGTCATAATTATTGTTTTGAATTTTATTAAAAACATTTTCAATTTCAGTTGTTGCTGCGGCTACAATTTCGCCGGCTTTTTTACTTTTTCCGACGACTTGGGCAAGATTGTAAAAATTTGAACATATTTCGGCAAAATTTGCCGCCGTATCGACGACATACACGTAAAAACCCATGCGTTTTAGTTTTTCTACGGCAGCTTTATTATTGCCGTCTTTAGTTGATATTATTAAATCAGGTCGAAGCGAAGCTATTTTTTCTAAATCAGGTTCAAGAAGCGTGCCTATATTTTCTTTTGGCGCATTTCCTTTTGGGCAATAAACGGTAATAGCGGCAATTTCTAAATCAATGCCGAGATCGTACAGGCTTTGCGTTATTGAAGGCGCAAGAGAAACTATGCGTTTATAATCTTTTGCAAAAGATCCGTCGGGAAACAAAAATAATGCGGATATTGCAAATATATAGACGCAAAGTTTGCGGACGCAAAAGCGGCGGCGCGTAAAAAATAAATTGCGGCTTAAACTTTTGAGAGCAGCTGTAATATTGTTATAAATTTTCATTTTATATTTGCTTTTAGTTTCAAAATGGCGCGCCGTTACGGCAAGCCGTTAAAATTCTATTCCTTTACATGCTTGCGCGCCTTTGTTATAGGGATGTTTGATTTCTTTCATTTCCGTAACCAAATCCGCAATATCCGTTAAACTTTCAGGCGCTCCTCTGCCGGTAACTATCACATTTGATTTTTTTGAAATCTCTTTTACAAGTTCTATAAATTCGTTTTCTTCTATAAATTTATCTCTTAAAGCTATATTAAATTCCTCTAAAACTATTAAATCGTATTGTTTTTCAGACAAAGCCAATTCTTTTATTTTATCCATCGCAGGTTTACAGTTATTTGCAGCTTCTTTAACGCTTACGCCCTTAACGCAATAGGGATGCTCTGAAGCGTAAGAATAAAAATCAAGATTATTTAAAGCCGTAAGAATTTTTTGTTCGCCGTAAAAACTTTCCCCTTTAAAAAGCTGTATTAAACACACTTTAAAACCCTGCCCTAAAGAACGTATAATTTGTCCGATTGCGGCGGTTGTTTTGCCTTTGCCGTTTCCTGTGTTTACTATTATCATTCTTCCTCCTATCTGACCGGTACAGCATAAAAAAAACCCCGCTTTAAACAAGAAAGCGGAGCCTGATTATAAATTTCCTGTCTTTCCCTCGAAAGAAACTTCTTATAAACAGCGGTTAATAGACCGGACTTAAATAAAATATTTTTTTAAGAAAACTTTTATTTTTACCGTTGCGGGGCAGTGTCCGAATGCGGCAAAACGCCTTTACGGAACTTCCTTTAACCGTTTTTATCTTAATGAACTTTTACGACTGAAACATTATAACAAATTATTGTCTAAACGCCCAGACTTCGTCTGTTTTAGTATCTATTTTGTCATTCCCGCGTTTTTAATATTTGTTCTTCCTTAGCAGCCTGCGCCCGAATGTTTTTATCGGGTGGGAATCCACGTTTACTAAACAATTCTTCTGTTTACAGCCTTCGGCTGTTTTATAAAAAAAGACGCAGTCTGAAAAGAAATAATGTCAGAAACTATATTAATATTAAACATGGATTCCCATTTTCATGGGAATGACAGACACAAACAAAACAGCCGCTGTACGTGTTCCACAAAACAGGCGAAGCCTGTCTTTAAGTTTGTCATTTCCGCGTTTTTAATATTTGTTCTTCCTAAGCAGCCTGCGCCCCAGACTTCGTCTGTTTTAGTATCTATTTTGTCATTCCCGCGAAAGCGGGAATCCACGTTTATTGAAAAATTCTGTCAGACGAAGTCTGCTTACATTGCGTTTTTAAAAGAAATAATGTCAGAAACTATATTAATATTAAACATGGATTCCCATTTTCATGGGAATGACAGACACAAAACAAAACGGACACTGTCTGTGTTTCATAAAACAGGCGAAGCCTGTCTGTGTTCCATAAAGCAGACGAAGTCTGTCTGTGTTCCATAAAGCAGACGAAGTCTGTCTGTGTTCCATAAAGCAGACGAAGCCTGTCTGTGTTTCATAAAACAGGCGAAGTCTGTCTGTGTTTCATAAAATAGGCGAAGTCTGTCCCGCTTTCGAGGCAATGACAGATCTTGAAAATAGGAATACCAGAATTTTATTACATGCCGGGTATTTTCATTCCCGCAGTGAGAGACTTTGCTTCTTCAGCCATTACTTTTTGAGATTTTTCGGCGGCTTTTTGAAAAGCTTCTAAAATTATTTTTTCTATCTTTTCTTTATTTTCTTTGAGCAGATCCTGAGGAAGTTCAAGAGATAAAAACTCTGTTTTTGCGTTAACTTTAATTTTAATTTCTTTGTATTCAAAATCAATAACTTTAGCTCTTAATTTTTTTTCCATCTCGCTGAATTTACTTCTCATTGAAATAGCTTCTTTTGCGGCTTTAAACAGTTCCATTTTTATTCTCCTTTCAATTTCAAATCTTTCAACGCCTTTTTATCTTTTATTATAAATATTCTCACCAACAATCCGACGACGCCCCATATGCCTATTAAAATAAAAGAAAGGGTTTTTGAAAAGCCTTTAAAAAGGCAATATACTCCGAGAGCTCCGCATACTGTCGATACTAAAAACATGTGCTTATACAGAGTCATTTTTTTATCGGGTTCCATTTTCTTTTTCCTTTCCGCGCCGGCGAAACGCAAGTTTATAAATAACGACATTAACGCCAACCAAAAGCAAAGCTGCAACAGCCATTTTTACGTTTTGTCCGGAGCGTTTTGCAAATTCGCCTAAAATAATTATTTCGGCCGCCGAAACAATATAGAGAAACAATTTTAATTTTCTTAAAAAATCCATTTTTTAGCGCGCCTATTTTATATTTTTAATTAATGTAACTCTTTGCAAAAGAGAGCCTTTTTCCGAAGATTCTCCGATATTCATCGACGTTATAGCCACTCTGTTTATAAGATAAGTTTTAGATTCTTTTTCAGTGTCTTCGCCGTAACCCCAAATTGAATGTATTATATAAGGTTTTTGCGATTCGTGTCCGACGTAGAGCATTATATGCCCCGGAAAATATAAAAGCGTCATGCCGGGAACCGCGTTTTTTATTATTCTTTGCGCCCTTATGTATTCCGGTTCGCCGCTTTCAAAACTTCCGGCAAAAATGCCCGTTTGAATCTGCCCTGTGGAAT